>NZ_KV786422.1:16434-30606 GCF_001806915.1 Granulicatella sp. HMSC30F09
TACTATAGAATCCGGGAATCTTCCAGATAGACTTTTTTTATGAGCATACAAAAAGAGGGGGCCTTTTTTGTATGCTTATAAAAATGGATCTTCTTTTCGTGAAGGGAAAGGTGCTAGGGATTTCGGAGAGCTGTGTGCATGGCTTTATAAGGATATTTAAACTGAAAGGAAGAAATGTTATACTTTCAGTGAGGAGGTGGGATTGTTGAAAATCATCTTAAAAGAAGATATTGAATTGTATCGTTATTTAATTGCTAAATTAACCTTTCTTCAGACACATACTCACTATAAGGTGGAAGAGTCCTATCCAGATAGTAATTGTTTTTTGTTGTCGAATACCTTAACTAATAAACAGGAGCTGGTCTCTCTTTTGAAACAGCCACAGTTCTCTAAAAAGAATCCACCCGATATTCCATTAGAGGCTCAAAAAAGAATCTTTGTTCAAAATCCAAACGCAAAAATTCCGAATGGATTTACTGTAGAAAAGGCGGATAAAGTGTTTAATGACGCATTGAATAACAATATTCGATTGGGATTTTTAGCTCCAGAACAATTGATTGAACAATGTGGAGTTGAGATTAAAGAAGACATAGAGTTTTACTTCAAAAAAGCGGAACAGAAGATTTTAGAAGAGAAAACCCATTTTGTAAAATACTATGGGAAAGAAACTGTGGAGAAAAATGCCTATCAGGTGGCAGAAGGCAATGTGTCCTTTAGCCATCCTAAGTGGTTTAATGACCCTTTTGATTGTAACTGTTATTATGCGGATGGGAATACGATGATGGATGTTTTTAGAGTTTTTTGCTTCACGCATGAATACGATAATATATTAATGTGGTCCTATTATGCTAATAGTCATGAAGGATATGCTTTACAATATTCCTACTCTAGCTTGCTCGATAAAATCCAAGGAGTTGCTCTTGATGGATTATGTGTGTATGGGGAAGTCGAATATATCGATCAAAGGCCCAAAACAAGAAGTCACAGTAATCGATTTTCTTTTTCAAACTTGAATTTCTACATCCAAGCAACCTTCGCTAAATTCAAGGAATGGAGTCACGAGAGAGAGTATCGATTTGTGTTTATTCTAGATAACCAGGAAGCGGAGGCTACTAAGAGAGAAGCCGAAGAAAAATTGTCTGATTGGGTCGTTCTTCCTAAAGTAGATATTCTTCAAGGATATGCAGGGTGTCAGGCAAAGAAAATCATGAAAGATACTCCTTATCCAATCCGTCAATTGAAAAAAGATATTGTCAATTATCAACTTAAAGGATAGAAAAAAGGAACAGAGGTCACTCTGTTCCTTTTATTGTTTTAGTTTTTCAAAGGGATTTAATCGTTCAAAGATAGGAATCAGTAATATCCAAAAGGCAATGTTTCCAATAGCATGATAAGTGTCAAATAGAATTCCGTTGGCATAATAAATCCAAAAATTCAGACCAGGCATTGAAAGTACCCAAATCCCAGAGATGATAAATCCGTATAAATATCCCATCAAACCTGCAAAAATCGGGAAGATAAGAAAGCTTACTTTCGGATAGCGAGCCCTTTTTTTCCATAAAGGGGAGAGTAGGGTCGCACATAGACAAACAATTGAAAAACTGATCATCTGATAAAGAGTCCACGGTCCCATTGAAATGAGCAGATTTGAGATTAAAATGGAAAGGATACTGATGGAAACACCGTATCCCCATCCTAATTCTAAAGTTATCCAAATGACGATGACTGTAATCGGCTGAACGTTCGGAAGGGCAAGCATTCCCAGTCTGCCAATCACGCAAAATGCCGACATTATTGCGATAAATGCGATCTTTTGAGTCGAGATTTTCATAGATTATTGAAGTTTGTTTAATTTCCAGTCGATGACATCTCCAGCTTTGAGGAGAACTTCTTTTGCACCTACAGGACTCATTTGTCCATTTACATCAAATAACCAGTATTTTTGTTCAGATGGAACTTGTTCAACTCCGTTAATAGAAGAGATGAATCCGTCTTTTTCAACGATTTTTAGTTGTGCCTTCATGACATCTAGGAGATTATCTCCCTCTTTAAAAGTGAGCGTAAACGGGCTTCCTTCAATCGCTTGTCCATCTTTTGTAATGTTGAGAGTCACACTTGTAGTTTGGACTGCTGTAGTCGTTTCAACACTTGTCGTCGTTGAGTTCGTATTTGCAGGGGCTTGTCCACATGCGGTTAATAATAAAGTCGCTGTTAAAATTCCAATAATCTTTTTCATAAGAATCTCCTTTATACTGTTTTAATCAGCCCTCATTCTAACAATCTTCATAAAACTTGTAAAGGATTTTTTGCAAAAAACAATAGAAAAGGCTTTGCATTTGTGAAAAAAATGGTATACTGAAGTGTAATTAATTTTTAGGAGGAATGTTATGGAACACACGAGTGAGTTCAATACAAAACTTGAAAAAGCATGTCAAAAAAAAGAAGCGCTTTTTGATGAAAGTAAAATGCGTTATGCACTGCGTTCAATGTTTGCAGGAGCATTTTTAACAATGAGTACTGCGGCAGGAGCCCATGCGGCACAAATTATAGCTGGATTAAATCCTGCGTTAAGTAGATTTACTTTTGCATTTATCTTCACTTGGGGATTAGTGTATGTTGTATTTTTAAACGGAGAGTTAGCAACTTCGAACATGATGTTCTTAACAGCTGGAGCGTACCAAAAACATATTAAATGGTCTAAAGCAATTGCTATTTTATTCTATTGTACTTTATTTAATTTAATTGGAGCCATGTTTATAGGAGCGTTATTTGCGAATAGTTCAGCATTTAACGGAATCAATGCAAATGAGTTCATCGCAAAAGTTGCTGAATTGAAATTGTCTCGTTCAAACGAACTGATTTTATTGGAAGGTATTTTAGCAAATGTCTTCGTTAACGTAGCGATTCTTTCATTTATCTTAATTAAGAGTGAAGAAGCTAAATTATGGATTGTCATCTCAGCAATCTTCATGTTTGTTTACTTAGTAAATGAACACGTAGTAGCGAATTTTGCATCGTTCTCTATCGTGAAATTCTCACCAGTTGGAAACTCAATTGATGCTTTAAATTGGCTCAATATTATCCGTCATTGGGCAGTATCATTTGTTGGAAACTGGATCGGTGGAGGAATCTTAATTGGCTTAGCTTATGCATTCTTAAACCGTACAAAAACACCTTATGTAGATTAATTGAAATAATACAAAAAAGACTCGCATTTTTTGCGAGTCTTTTTTTGAACCAGTAGACCTTTTATTTAGAAAGGTCTCTTTTTGTTTTCATATCCTAATAGAACCTCTGGGAATTCTTGGCTTACTGCATAGAAGAATGGTTGTAGTAAGTCATCGGTGTCTTCGCCCACATTCTTAATGAGAAGAGTAGTTTTCTTTCTGCGATAAGATTTATCTGAGGTTAAAATGATTAGTTGTGAAGTACGACTTACCGTCATACCATATGATTTTTGTGTGTAGATATAATGGTAAATGCGCTCAGCTTTTGTTAAGTCATATACTTGGAAATTTTTGAATGTAGAAATAAGGTGATTTTTGTATAATATGATGCCTAATTGATTATCTACATAAGTGGCATTTTCTAATACCGTATCCATTGAATAATTTAATTCTGGATAAGCTGCATAAAGTTCAGCATACGCTTTATCTTCTCCTCTACGAGTGGCGTAGGCTGAGTAGAAGAATACAAGACCGAATAACACAGCAATACCGGCTCCAGCCGAAGCATAGAGACGTTCGGTATTCGCTTCATCAGCTGAAACATAATATTGAGTTTCAGCTAACTGAGAAATAACTTTATCTTTTTTAATCGTTTCTTTGAACACTCTCGAGTAGTTTATAACGGCACCCTCTCCATCCGATTTACGGACTTTAGCCAGAACATAAACTGGATTGTCGACTAAGTCATCTTGTTTAGCTTTGAGTTCGTCGATCAGTTTATCGCCTTCTTTTATTTCAAGGCTTGTATAACCATAATCTTCGCTATCTTTACGAGTAAACTCGATTAAATATAATTGAGTTCCTCCATCTACACTCGCAATGGGATCCGATAAAAATCCAGTAACTTTAACAGAAGTAGTTGCATTGTCTTTCATAGGACTCACACCGAAGATATTTCCTTGTTTATACAAATTATCTGCAGTTTGGAAGAAATAGAAGAAGCCCACAAGTCCAATAGCGATAAGAAATGAGACAACTCCCAAAACGATTAGTGAAATAATCCCACGAGTATTACGTTTTTCAGTCATAATAATTCTCCTTTTATAGGTATGTATAACAGAAATAATATATCATAAGATAGTTTGAAGTGCAAAGGTTTGTTTAAAGTTTCACTCACTGGAATGAAAGAGCATTGAATAAAAAATCCCCCCTATACTGGGGTGTCCAGTAAAGAGGGGATTTATCCATTTGCGAGTCTTTTTTAGTTCACATTAAAATGGTCTTTTCTTTTCATAACCAACTTCTAAGTTAGGGAACTCTTGGTGAGCTGCAAAGAAGAAAGGTTGTAAGAAGTTATCGGTTTCTTCACCGATATTTGTAATTTGAATTTTTGTTTTTTTCTTTCTATAACTTGTATTATCAGTCAAGAATACGATATATGAATCGCGGTTTGTTGTGATTCCATAACGTTTATGGTTGATTTGATAATGATAAATTCGATTTGCTTGAGTTAAATCATAGACTTCTAACCCGCTAAGCGTAGTAAAGAAGTGATTTTTATAAATATAAACTCGTGTTTCGTCATCAGCATAAGTTGCGTTTTGTAACATTAAGTCTAAGTTACCATTTAGTTCTGGGTAAGCTGCATACAATTCATCGTAAGCTGCATTTACTTTCTTACGTTTTAGGAAAGCTAATCCAACGAAAAGAAGTCCAGCTGCAGAAAGCCCAATTGCTACATACATGCCACCTTGAGCTGAAGAAGATGATTCAGATGTAGATAGATAGTAAACCGTTTGTGAATTACCAGATAATAAATTATTATCATTCAAAACTTCTGTAAATTTAGAATCGTAGTCTACAATGGCTTTTTTATTACGGAAAGAATCGATGACAGTGACTTTAACTAATTCTGGATTGTTTGGCAAAGTATCATTTTTTGAAATTAAATCAGAAGCTAATTTTGAATCAGCAGGAACTTCAAGTCCGATAATTCCATGCGTATTATCTTCTTTTAAATATTCAATAATATACAGTTTTGATTTTCCACTATCGACCGTAGCCACAGGATTACTAGAAATTTGAGTGACCTTAACTACTTGTGTATCTCCGTCTTCCCTTCGAGCGACATCAAACACTTTCCCTGCTTTTTCTAAGTCTTCTGGAGTAGATTTATTTAAACTGAATAAGACAACACCAGCTAGGGCGATTAAAATGATTCCGAAAATAAGACGCAGCTTAAATCCGTGATTGCGATTTTCTTTCATAAATAAAGTTCCCTTCTTAAATAATATGTTTATAATACACCTATCATAAACTAGATTTTTAGGAAATGCAAGAACGAATATAGGTTCATAAAGGGAGGGTTTTTGTTCTACGAATGATAGTTAGAGTTATTTTTTGATATGAGCAGAAAATTTTTTGCTTTCTATTTTCCATGCTATCATGTAGCTATCGTGAAATGCGATGTATTTTACCAATAAAGGAGAATTGTTATGAAAAAATCAACCAAATTATTGATGACAACACTGTTAATTTCGTTAGGTTTGGCTGCATGTGGTGGCAATTCAACTTCGACGACAGCAAATAATCAACAAAGTTTAACGATTACAACATTTGGAGAATTAGCAACATTGGATAGTGCTGACTATGATGATGTGCCAAGTTCTGATATGTTAGGACAAATTTTTGAAGGGTTATATCGTGTCGCAAAAGACAATAAAGTTGAATTAGGAATGGCTGCAGAAGAACCAACTGTGAGCGCGGATGGTCTTGTTTATACATTTAAACTACGTGACGCTAAATGGTCTGATGGCACTCCAGTAACAGCCGGAGATTTTGTATATACGTATCGTAAATTAGTGAATCCAAAAGAAGGGCATGTAGCTCAATCAGCGGATGTGTTCAAAAACGCGAAGAAAATTCGTTCAGGCGAATTATCGACAGAAGAATTAGGGGTTAAAGCGATTGATGATAAAACATTAGAAATCACGCTTGAAAATCCTGCTCCATATTTACCAAAATTATTAACAGGGTCACGTTTCTTACCACAATCTGAAAAAGTGGCGAAAGAAAAAGGCGAAGGATACGGTTCTTCAGCAGATTCAATCGTGACAAACGGACCGTTCAAATTAGAAGGATGGACAGGTTCTGAACTTTCTTGGAAACTTGTTAAAAATGAAGGGTACTGGGATGCTTCAAACGTTGCATTACAAAATGTCACAGTGAATGTATCGAAAGAAGTAGCGACTTCTGTTCAATTATTTGACGGAAAACAAGTCCAATACACAACAATCAGCGAACAATTCGTCGATCAATATAAAACGCAACCAACGTATCACGCTATTCCAAAAGCAACAATGGGGTACATGAATTTCAACGTAGAACGCAAAATCACAGGAAACAAACACTTCCGTCGTGCGATTGCGATGGCTTACGATAAAGCGGCTCTTGTAAACAACGTGTTAAAAGACGGCTCAATCGTTTCAAATGGTCTTGTTCCAAAGGGATTTGCTGAAAACCCAGAAACGGGGAAAGATTATGTGGAAGACCGTGGCGACTTACTCACCTACAATGTCGAAGAAGCGCAAAAAGAATTAGCACTTGCTAAACAAGAATTAGGGATGGACACAATCGAAGTGACCTTATTAACGTCAGATGCAGGTAGTGCGAAAGTGGTTGGCGAATATTTACAAGCGCAAATCCAAAAGAACTTACCAGGCGTGACATTGAACATTAAATCAGTGCCATTGAAAAACCGTCTTGAATTACAACGTGCAGATGATTTCGACTTCTTCTTCGGAACATGGGCACCTGACTATCAAGATCCAGTAAACTTCTTAGAACAATACGTAACAGGTGGAGGAATCAACTTCGGGAACTACTCAAGCGAAGCCTACGATAAAGCCGTTGCTGAAGTGAAAACAACATACGCAACGAAGCCAGCAGAACGTTACAAACAAATGATTGCGGCTGAAAAAATCGTGATGGATGATGTGGCTATCGCTCCAATCTACCAAGCAAGCCAAAGCTACTTACTTGCTGAAAACGTAGACGGATTCGAAGTACTTCCATTCGGACGTACAATCAACCTCCGTCAAGCCTCTGTAAAATAATCATAGAAGCAAAAATAAGAGATTCGAAATTTCGAGTCTCTTTTTCGTTTTGTAAAAAAGCAAAATGTAACATATAAGTTACATTTTAACAATTCTCTCTTTGAACGATTTTGTCCAAAGTGGGATTTTTTATAAGGTTTTCGTCATATGGTAATACGGATGACCGCTTAAGATGCGTTCACTCTCAGGCGTGTAGCCTAGTTTTTCGTATAATTGATAGGCCTTCGTATTGTCCTTCTCGCAGTTGAGGGCGATTTTTGTGGCCCCTTGTTGGCGTGCTAAGTTTTCTACTTCGACCAATAATTTACGGCCGATTCCAAGACGACGATATTCGGGATAGACCGCTAAAATATCGATGTACCATTCGCCTGGCATCGTCTCCTTATCTTCATAGAGTGGGATTTGATGCTCAATGTTGTAAGCCTCGTATAATCGGTGGAACGGATCGTCAATCGCATCTTCTAAGTGTCCGTGGTAGCCGAAGATGGCCCCAGCGACTTTTCTTTCATGAATATAGACGAGCGTGTTCTTCAGTCCATAGCGAAACTGGTCGTCGAGCATGGCTTCTTCTAGCATCGCGTAGAGCATTTCCGGGCTCGTATGTTCCAGAATCGGCAGTTCCATATCTTGCATAATCAGTTCGATCAGAGGGATGATTTGTCGTCTCTCATCGCGCTTTGGTTTTCGTATCATTGGGACTCCTTTTGATATTTCTCGCGGTAATCCGTTGGGGAAATTCCCGTTATTTTTCTAAATTGTTTTGAAAAGTAAGTGGGGGTTGTAAATCCAACGATGTCCGCCACTTGAGAAATAGAATAATTCGTTGTCCGCAGTAGAATTTTACTTTCTTTGATACGAATGGTCATTAAGTATTCCATTGGAGACATCCCAACTTCTTTTTTAAAACTGTGGGAAATATAGAAGCGGCTTAAGTGGGTCATTGACGCTAATGCTTCTAGCTGAATGCTTTCTCGGTAGTATGTTTTCAAATAATGTTTTATAAACGCAATATCTTTTGTCGTTTTACTATGAGAACCGACTTCCAAATCAAAATGCTGGTGTCTCAAAATCTTAATCAATAAGATTTCTAACAGATTATGACAAACTAAATCATAACTGAGTGCTTGATTGGTGGCTTCTTGCACCATCGCGTTTAAGTAGCGTAAAATGTCCTTTTGCTCATCTCGTAAATTAAAGAACGAAAAAGGATGGCCACCTTGATCCACAGGTGTTAAATTCGAGAAGGACAGGCCTTGGATTCCCACCACAATGTATTCTAGAGGAGAATCTGGTGAAGAAACTTCAGTGTGTTCTACCTGAGGATTAATAATGACAAAATCATTGGCTTTAACCGGAAAACGTTGGTGTTGAATAATAAATTCGCCCTTACCGTCAATAACATAAAAAAGTTCAGTAAAGGGATGAGTATGTAGCGTACTATGCCAGTCGCTATCGTATTTGGATTTGGTAATAGACTCTAATCGGAAGGATAAATTTTTAATATCAGACTCTATCATTAAAAAACGTTCGTTACTCATGTTGCATCCTTTCTTTGGCAATCTTACTATCTAATTATACAGATTGTAGAAAACGGTATCAACAATATTTTCGGATTTTATCTTTTTAGAAAATATATTTTCAGTCAAAAGCGTTCAAAAGACGATGAGCATCGATTTTTCAAGCCCTAAAAATAGAGAGGACTTGACGCTAGGACATGAAGAAGGTATCCTTACCAAGAGTAAGAAAGGAGATTCATGGAAAGTAGGAACTAAATTTTCTAGAACCTAAAAATCAGAGTAGACTTTATTGCGTTAAGTGCCCGGAGGATGGAATGTTGCCACTGGGACGAAAATGGAAACATTGCGGTAATTTAGTCGCATTCGCTGCATTTAAACAACACTAGAAATAGAAGAAGTTAAATGGAGCAACTCTTTACAATTAAAGGAGATGCTAATATGGAAAATACAAAGAAATATAATAGAAAACAAATACTTGATATTACAGTGATGGCACTAATCTTAGCCATTCGTCTTGTCATGGAAATGTTGCCGACAATTAAATTCGGCCTCTACGTACAAATCGGATTCGGATTCATCGGAGCGGCCATTGCAGGGGTCATGCTTGGACCGTGGCGTGCGGCGCTTGTGGGAATCCTAGTCGATATCCTCGGGAACTTCTTCCGCGGAGAGACTGGACAATTCTTCATCGGATACACACTTACAGCCCTAGTCGGAGGACTCATCTACGGATACTTCTTATATAAGAGACCACTCAGATGGGAACAAATCTTGATTGCAGTATTACTCGTCACAATCGTCTGTAACCTTGGATTGAATTCGCTATGGGTGTATATGATGACAGGCAAAGCCTTCGCCGTCTTCATGCCACTGCGAATCCTGAAAAATATGATCTCGCTCCCATTGAATACCGCTATCCTCACCGTGCTGTTTTCTAACAATACCATGAAGACTTTAATAGAGAAATATAGGGTGTGAGAAAAAGCGGTTAGAAACGAATCACTGGACCGGAACGCCGGAAGGAACGTGAAACGTTCTGCGGACGTTTCGGGAAGTGGACGTCGTTTCTGCTTATTCGAACCCGACTAAACAGGGTGTGAGGCAGAAAGACAGAAGCCAAGAATGATTTCACAGTGTGAAGTCATTCTGCTTCGTAGTCTTTCGCCCGCAAAGTTTATTAGACATTCTTGAATCACGAGTGATGAGAAGAATGTCAATAAACCACTGCGTCGAAGCGCTAGCGTATAAATATGGGGATGCGCCCGTGCGCAAGTGACTTATGCGAGAACAACTCCACAGGGTGTGAGGCCTTTCCAGCACCCTACCTAGCATTCCCTCCCGTTTAGGAGTAAAATAGAACCAAAGAGCAACTATATTAATTAGTTCAAAGCGAAGGGAGGCACCACCATGCCATTTATTCATGTTGAAATGATCGAAGGAAGAAGCCGTGAACAAAAAGAAGCCCTTGTCAAAGAAGTGACAGAAGTGGTTTCTAAACACACTGGCGCTCCAACAGAACACATTCATATCATTATTCAAGAAATTAAGGCCGAAAACCTTGGCCAAAACGGAAAACTAAGAGGTTAACCAACTTCATTTTTGCATCAATGTTGTTAATTCCTAATTGAATGGAGGAGTACAATGATTAATAATAGTGATTTTGGTGGTTTTATTGTTTCGAACAATATTCTTGAGGGCAAGCCGATTCGATATACTTTTCGTGATTAATCTATAATCCCACCATTGAATGGATGGAATCTATTATCCATTGAAGATGATGAAGAGTATCTTTCAGATGCAGCCAATTTCAAAATTCTAGGAGCCGATTCCATTTATGAGATTGCTCCAGTAATGCTTGAGATTTTCGAAGCACCGTATGGGACAGATTTATGTTGGCTATATGAAGAGGGTGTTCATGTTGGCTTTTACGATTTAGTCGAAGAGAGAGAAACTACGATAGAAGAAATTTTATCTTCAGCAAATTAAATAGACTATCCCAAACTCAAGCTGGCAGAAATGCTGTTGGCTCGAGTTTTTTTATTCAAAAAATTTTTTTAAGCTTCCTTGTTGACATTTGTAAATTACAGGTGTAAACTAACAGTGTAAATTACAAATGTAAACGAAAGCGGTGAAAGTAATGAACAAACAAAAAGAGTACATTATTGAAGGAATGAGTTGTGCTTCATGTGCCATGACGATCGAGAATGCCGTCAGTAAAATTCCAGGCGTTGCTAAAGCCAGCGTCAACTTGGCAACGGAGATTATGACTGTTGAAGCAAACGATAGCGTGACCCCTGAAGACATCGCCAAAGTGGTCGATGGTGTGGGATACGGCGCTCGTCCTCGTGGCAAATCAGTGGAAGAAGAACTCGAAGAAAAGAACGAAAAGAAAGAAGCGCACTTAAGAGAAATGAAGCGAAACCTAACCATTTCAGCGATTTTCACCGTGCCACTTCTCTTTATCGCAATGGCGGATATGGTTGGAATTCCAATGCCAGCCTTTCTAAGCCCAATGCAAAGTCCAGTTAGCTACGCGTTGATTCAATTGGCGCTCGTTCTCCCAATTCTCTGGGTCGGACGTCGTTTCTTCGTGGATGGATTTAAGGCCTTGTCTAAAGGACATCCGAACATGGACAGCTTAGTCGCACTTGGAACAAGCGCTGCGTTTGTGTATAGTCTCTACGGAACGTACCACGTATTAGAAGGCCATGCGCATTTTGCGATGAACCTTTACTACGAATCAGCCGGCGTTATTTTAACCTTAATCACACTTGGAAAATACTTCGAAGACGTGTCAAAAGGGAAAACATCCATGGCGATTCAAACGCTCGTAGGACTCGCTCCTAAAATGGCGACGGTTTTACGCGACGGACAAGAAGTAGAAGTTCCTGTAGAAGAAGTGCAAGTAGACGACCTCATTCGTGTAAAACCGGGGGAAAAAGTTCCAGTCGATGGCGTCGTAACAGAAGGAAACTCAACCGTTGACGAATCGATGTTAACAGGGGAAAGTATTCCAGTATCGAAATCAGTTGGCGATGAAGTGATTGGGGCAAGTTTAAACAAGACAGGTTCCTTCATTCTAAAAGCAACAAAAATCGGGAAAGACACAGCTCTCTCTCAAATCATTCAGTTAGTCGAACAAGCACAAGGATCGAAAGCTCCGATTGCCAAACTGGCCGACAAGGTTTCTGGAGTATTCGTTCCAATCGTAATCTTCTTGGCTCTTGTTTCTGGACTTGCTTGGTATTTCCTTGGACAAGAATCATGGGTATTTGCCCTCACGATTACCATCTCAGTCCTCGTCATCGCCTGCCCATGTGCATTAGGGCTTGCGACACCAACTGCTATCATGGTTGGGACTGGTAAAGGGGCCGAAAATGGAATCCTTCTTAAGAGCGGGGAAGCGTTGGAAGAAGCCAACCACGTGAATATGGTTGTTTTCGACAAAACAGGGACTATCACAAACGGAACTCCTGTTGTCACAGATGTGGTCACTGCCGATTCTACCGATGCAGATGCCCTCATTCGCCTAGCTGCTAGCCTTGAAGTAGCGTCCGAACACCCTCTTGGCGAAGCGATTGTTGCCAAAGCCAAAGAACAAGGGGCTACATTTGATGAAGTGACGAACTTCGAAGCTATCCCTGGTTTCGGGATTAAAGGTCATGTTGGTGAAACACTTGTCTTCCTTGGGAATGAAAAATGGATGCTCGAAAATGGTCTTGTGGATGAGGCGATGAATGAAAAAGCCAACCATTTTGCCGAACAAGGAAAAACACCGCTCTATATTGGATATAACGATGCCGTACAAGGCTTGATTGTTGTAGCGGACACTGTGAAAGAAAGTAGCGCGCGTGCCATCCAAACCTTACATGAAATGGGTATTCAAGTAGCCATGATGACAGGGGACCACGAACGGACTGCACAAGCGATTGCCACTGAAGTGGGGATTGACCGCGTATTTAGTGAAGTTTTACCGCAAGATAAGGCGAATTATGTATCAAAATTGCAAGAAGAAGGCTATATTGTGGCGATGGTGGGAGATGGTATCAATGATGCCCCAGCTCTTGCACAAGCGCAAGTCGGTATCGCAATCGGTACCGGAACAGACGTAGCCATCGAATCTGCGGACGCCGTCTTAATGAAGAGCGACTTGATGGATGTACCAGCGATGTTAAAACTCAGCCGTGCAACCATCCGTAATATTAAAGAAAATCTATTTTGGGCATTTGCCTACAACGTTATCGGAATACCATTTGCGATGGGAGTTCTTCACCTCTTTGGCGGACCGCTCCTCAACCCAATGATTGCCGGAGCCGCAATGAGCTTCAGTTCCGTATCTGTTGTCCTCAACGCCCTAAGATTAAAACGCTGGAAAGCATAACTTTAAAGGAGAGATTTATGATGAAAAAAGAATATAATTTAGAAGGAATTAAATGCGAAGGCTGTGCCAACACAGTGAAAGAACGCTTCTCAAACGTCCCAGGCGTGACAAACATTGAAGTCAGCTTAGAAACAAAAGTAGCCACAGTCGAAGGAGACGCAAGCGTCGACGCATTACAAGCATCCCTTGAAGGCACAAAATACAGCATTCAAAAGTAAAAAAATTTAGACCGCTTGAATGATATATCGGACCATTCGCCTATAGATTTTTTGCCACAGGTGCAGTAATATGAAGATAGAACAAAAGGAGGAATTTCTATGATTATTACTACAACGCAAACGGTCGAAGGGTATCAAATTGTTGAGTATAAATGGATTGTTTTTGGTGAAGTGGTAGCAGGTGTTGATGCTATAAAAGATATCGCAGCTGGACTAAGAAATTTCTTTGGAGGCCGCTCTAGAGCTTATGAAGGAGAGCTTTCAGAAGCTAGAGAAGAAGCTCTACAAGAAATGGAAGAAAGAGCTACAAAAATCGGAGCGAATGCTGTGGTAGGTGTGAAAATGGACTATGAGTATATGGATGGCATGATTATGGTCACCTGTAGCGGAACCGCAGTCGTTATTGAAGAATTATAAAAATTAAGAAAGCTAGGCAGATAGCCTAGCTTTCTTTTTTGTTGTTCCTGTTTCATCTCATGGTTAGTAGAAGTAAATAAAGTAAAGCGTTGCTAACAACACCCAGTGTGGTTTCGATGATTCTACACCCGTCTAAGTGCCTGCTTCGTCTATCACCCTTTCTCCACAATCCATGGTTAGAAGAAGTAAAAGAAGTAGAGCGTTGCTAACAACACCCAGTGTGGTTTCGAAGAACCTTGCGGATTCTATAGTAATAGTGATGGGAGTTTGCATTAAAATGAGGGAGAAAGACAGAAATGGCCAAAATAGAAGAAACTATTTTGGCCATTTCGTTTTCTTTCCCCCACAAAGTTGAAT
>NZ_KV786422.1:30626-35409 GCF_001806915.1 Granulicatella sp. HMSC30F09
TTCGTTTTCTTTCCCCCACAAAGTTGAATAGGGACGAGCGAGTTACATGTAGCGAAGCTCGTTCCATTCAACCACTGTGCAAAGGGGACGTAGGAATAAAATTCCGTACGTCCCCTTTGAGGCTTTAAAGGCGAGAGACCTTAGGCTCGAGCCGGTGCCTCATCCTTGTATCTCTCACCCTTCCTCCGCAATCCATGGTTAGAAGAAGTAAAAAAGTAGAGCGTTGCGAAAAAAACACCTAGGATTCTATACGAGTAGTAGTCGCGAGTGTAGTCGATGCGAATTACAGACTCAGGAAATGAAATTTCCTAGAGTCTGTTTGAGGCTCGAGAGGTCTGAGACCTTGGCTCAGACCGGTACAGCCATTACTACTCGTATGAAAAAATCCTAGGTGTTTACAAGAGCAACGCTCTTCACTTATGATGTTTATTGTTTATTATTTTACTTCAACACGTTCTAACCATGGAGTTGCAGTTTCATCTAAAACAACGTTAAGGTCCTCAATGTTCTTACGTCCTTGGCTTGCCAACCACGCACGACCAGCTTCTTCCCCTTCAGTCGCAAACACAGCTACAGCATCTTTCCATGTTGCACGACCACATAACACACCATTGAAAGTAGAACCGGCCTCTTTAGCAAAGCGTAGAGTTTCTTGGAATAATTCAGCAGAAACACCAGCACTTAAGAAGATGAATGGTAGGTCAGTGATTTCAGATTGTTCTTTGAATAAACGTAATGCTTCTTCACGAGTATAAACAGGTTCAACGCCTTCTTTAGTGAAGCCTTCTACGAAGTTCATGTTTACTGGAACTTCCACTTTTAATACGTCAACGTTGTAACGTGGATCAGAGAAGACTTTCATTGCGTCGTTTACTTTATGAGGTTTTACTTTAGCGTAAGCAGCTGATTTCACATCGTCGTCACTTGCTTCGTAAGAAACGATTTCTAAGAAGAATGGAATATCTTCTGCCACACATTCGCTACCTACACGTTCTACCCATGCATGTTTGATGTCGTTGATTGCTGGATCTTCGTCAATATCATAGTATAAAAGAACTTTTACAGCGTCAGCGCCTAATTCTTTAATACGTTTTGCAGACCAGATTGGAAGTAAGTCTGGTAAGCGGCCGATTTCAGTTGCGTCGTAACCAGTTTTTTCGTAAGAGATTAAAAGTCCGCAGTCTTCGTGGCGTAATTTTGCAGCTGGAAGACCATATTCTGGGTCTAAAAGAATTGAAGAAGAGTATTTTGTTAATTCTTCAGAAATTAATTCTTTGAAGCGGATGATGCCTTCGTCGCCTTTAACGTTTGGGTTTCCTGCAGCAATCATTTTTTTCAATGAACCACGTTGGTCAATCGCTAAAGCACCGATAACATGGTTTTTATTTGAAAGTTTTACTAAGTGATCATATTTTCCTTTTGTTAATACTAATTTTGACATAATAACACTCCTTAAGTTATGGATTGGGGCACTCTCACGCCTCGTACTCACTGTCTTTTTGATTATTATACTTCGAAATAAGGCTTACCGTCTAAGTAAGTCGCTTTGAGTTGTAACTCATCGTCTAATACGATGAAGTCTGCTGCATAGTCTGGGTCAATGCGTCCGCAAACGTCGTCGATACCGACTGATTTTGCAGGAACAAGGCTGGCCATTGTAATAGCTTCGTGAGGAGTCGCAATGCCCCATTTCACAACGTTTTGAACCCCTTGGATGAGTTCCAAAATACTTCCGGCAAGGCTACCGCCGTCTTTCAAGCGAGCCGTACCGTCTTTTACGATTACAGGGAATTCACCAAGCATCGATTCGCATTCGCCCATACCGCCTGCACGCATGCAGTCTGTAATAAGGGCTACATGGTCGTGACCGCAACATTTCATCACGATACTTGCGCTCACTGGATGTACGTGGTGACCGTCGCAGATCAGTTCGTCGAATACGTTTGGCAATGTGAGTGCCGCACCAACGACACCTGGTTCGCGGTGATGTAAGCCGCGCATTCCGTTGTATGTGTGAACGAAGATGTTCGCACCGGCTTCAACAGCGTTTTTACAATCTTCGTAAGTGCCATCTGTATGTGCAAGAGCTACATAGATGTCTTTTGTTTTCGCGTGTTTGATGAAATCAACGGCACCGTCACGTTCAGGTGCAATCGCAATTTTTTTCACCCAACCGCCAGCGCGTTCTTGCCATTCATCCAAGATTTCAGATTTAGGGTCGCCCATGTATTTAGGGTTTTGCGCGCCTTTGTATTTTTCACAGAAGAATGGACCTTCTAAGAAAATTCCTCTGATTTTAGCCCCGCCAAGTGTAGTTGCGTTATCGCCGACAGTTTGGCAAACATCCGCTAATAATTCGCGAGATGCGGTTAAGGTTGTTGGTAAGTATGAAGTAACCCCGCAGGAAGGAAGTCCTTCTGAAATGGTACGAAGTGCTTCTACGTCATTATCCATGACGTCAGCGCCTTTAAATCCGTGAATATGTGTATCCACAAGACCTGGAGCAATTTGATAGTTGCCGTAGTCGATAATCGTAGCGCCGCTTTCTGGTTTTTCGGTTTGGAAGGCTCCGAAAGTTCCGTTATCCAAGATTGGTAAGTATCCTGGACCTTTCACTTCGTCTTCAAAATAAAATGCTTTGGCATAAATATAAGTTGTCATAGGATCATCTCTTTTCAATAAAGTTATTTATGCTTCTAATGGGTGAATCGTTACTCCTTTAACGACACGGTTAACAGTACCTGTTGGTGAAGGAGTGTCTGGTTTGTTTCCAACTTTGATAGAAGAAAGTAGAGAAACGGTTTGTCCAAATACCGCATATGGAAGTGCAAGGTAAGCATCTGGAACGAAACGATATTCTTTATCAAAGCTGAAGGATAGACCTTCAAAGTCGCTCTCTGCATCCACTCCAACCGCAAGTACAAGACGTGCGATTTGGTCGCCGTGTAATTCGTTTAAGATATCGATATCGTATTGACGAGTATAATCATCGTTTGATACGAATACGAAGGCTAGAGAAGAGCTGTTTACAAATGATTTAGGACCGTGACGGAATCCCATTGAAGAATCGAAGGCTGTCGCAATTTGACCAGCAGTCAATTCAAGAATCTTCAATTGAACTTCGCGAGCAAGTCCGCTGAGAGAACCAGAACCTAAGTAAATCACACGGTTGTAGTCTAAGTTCACGTAATGTTGAATCACGTCTTCACGTTCTAGAACGCTTGTCCCCATTTGACGGATAGCTTTCACGAAACCTTCTTTTTCTTCAAGTGAGTGAGCTTCGTCGAATACAAGAAGCGCTGTAAGAGTCATACATGTGAAGCTTCCTGTCATCGCAAAACCAGCGTCGTTAGAGCGGTCTGGCATCATTAAGAGTAAGTTGTTTGTGTCATCTTTAGCAGCGATGGCTAATTTTCCTTCGGGCGCACAAGTAATCGTGATTTGATAGAAGTCGCGCACGATTTGTTGGCCAAGTTGCACACTTGCAAGACTTTCTGGTGAGTTACCGCTACGTG
Source organism: Granulicatella sp. HMSC30F09 (assembly GCF_001806915.1). Lineage (NCBI taxonomy): Bacteria > Bacillati > Bacillota > Bacilli > Lactobacillales > Carnobacteriaceae > Granulicatella > Granulicatella sp. HMSC30F09. Next base: position 34,142 of record NZ_KV786422.1, read on the forward strand.
CAAATGAAACAAGCACTGTAGGAATTTCTGCTTTGAAGTAGTCATGTGGATTACTTACAAGGTTTGTTGTTCCAACAGATTGGAAATCAAAACGATTTTCATTTCCTGTACGTTTTAAGTAAGGAAGAATGGTATCTCCCACATATTGTGATGTACCCGCACCTGCGAAAATTACGCGAAGGCGACCTTCAGGTAAGTTATTTAAGAAAGCAGTGATGCGTTCTAAGTTTGCTGTGTAGTAATCAAAAGCTTCTTTCCACAATTCTGGTTGTTGGCGAATTTCGCGCGTTGTAATTTCTGCAGATAAAGCTTCTAATTGACTGGTTGAAAATTGAAACATAATGCCCCTCCAAAATTTTTATTGATTTATTCGATAGTGTCTTACCTTGTAGAAGAATTGATCGCTTCTAGCTATACTAATAGTGTATTCAATAATGCGATTTTCGTGATTCAATGTCGTTCGTCTAAACCTTAAGCAAGCTCCATGCGGATCCACATCCAGTGCTTCAGCTTCTTCCGCACTTAAAATACTTGCGGAAAATTCTTCGTCAGCATAGTGGATTTGCTGATTGAACTTACTTGCAAACACATCGTATAAAGAATGACCTTCTAGAAGTGTTTTTGTTAACCCTTTAAAAACATCGTAAGGTAAAAATGTGGTTTCCTTCATAAGCGGAATTCCGTCTGCATACCGAATGCGTTTCAATCGAAATAGCTTATCACCCGCTTCAATCCCAATTAATGGGGCGATAAATTCATCCGCTTCATAACAGTCTAGAGAGGTAATCTTTGTCGTAGGGACTTTACCGAGTTCCTTCATCTGTTCTGTAAAACTATATCCTTCTAGTAAGTTTTGACGTTCTTTCCACTGATTTGAGATGAACGTCCCTTTGCCATGGCGTTTATAAATAAACCCAAGTGTCTCCAATTCTTTTAACGCTGTTCTAACAGTGGTTCGACTCACATTGTATACTTTCGTAATTTCTCTTTCTGAAAGCATCTTTTCGTGCGCGTTCCCCTTTGTTTTAATGAAATCCATTAATGCTAGACTTAGCGTTGAATAAAGAGGAGAGGGTTTAGCAACCATATTGAACCCTCCTTTCAAAAACATTCTACAACTGGTCACTACCAGTTAACTTTATTGTAAGAGTTTTTATCGGTTTCGTCAATAGAATTGGAGGAAAAAGAATGATGGACTCCAGAAAAAATGAAAGTAGATCCCAAAATTCACTTATAAGTGAAGTGCACCCTGTCAAGTAGACAGGAAA
>NZ_KV786423.1:0-123807 GCF_001806915.1 Granulicatella sp. HMSC30F09
AATTGTCTAACTTTTTGGGGTCAGTACATTTTAGCTCCTTTTTTGTATGAAAGAAGGTATTAAGATGAGTGGATTTTTAATAGGGATTGTTATAGGTGCTGTGATAATCTATTGTGGAATTCATTATGTGAGAAAAGTTGAAAAGCGTTCTTTTTTAAGTTATCTAATGGAACGATTACTCTTTCTATTTGTCAAACCACTGATTTATTCAAAAGATAATCCAGAAAAATTTGAGCAAGAATTAAATAAATTGGCCAAGGGAAATGACATTCCTATCACAAATCCAAAGAAATACATTAAAGTAGATGTCCAAGAAAAAGATGTAGATGGCATGCAAGTGTTTGTGTGGAATGACAAGAAAGACGCTAATCAAAAAGTAATTCTATTTTTACATGGTGGAGCGTATGTACAGCAACCATTGATGGGGCATTTTACCTTGGTGAATAAAATAGCACAGGCGATAGATGCAAAAGTGGTGTTTCCAATTTATCCAAAGGCTCCAAAGCACCAATACCGTGAGACGTATGAAAAGTTAGAAAAGTTATATCGTGGACTTTTAGAAGAACATACAAATCCGAATTCTATTATTTTCATGGGGGATTCTGCTGGAGGTGGACTCTCATTAGGATTTGCGATTTACTTAAAAGAACTTTCGCTACCACAGCCAATGGAGATCGTCCTGTTTTCTCCTTGGGTCGATATTGCAACGGATAATCCTGAAATCGCCTCTTATGAACCATTTGACCCAATCCTTAAACAGAGTGGGATTCATGAAGTGGCAAAATTGTGGGCAGGAGACGACTTGAAGCAACCGCTAGTGAGTCCGCTATTTGGAGACTTGTCTGGACTAGGGAGAATCAGTATTTATATTGGGACGCATGATATCCTTTATCCAGATAATCGATTGTTACATGAAAAGCTTCTTAAAGAAGGAATCGAACATCGATATATTGAACGTGAAAAGATGAATCATGTGTATGTGGGGCTCCCGATTAAAGAAGCTAGAGTCGATATTCAAGAATTAATTGAAGAGTTGAGAAAATAAGGAAAGCAATGTTCCATTTGGAGCATTGCTTTTTGTTTTTCAAAAAGTTATCGATTTTTCCTATAGCTTTTTGGAGTACATTTGTAGTGTTTTTTAAATTGTCTAAAAAAATAACTCGTGGAGGGAAATCCCGATTCAAGAGCTATACTTTCTAGTGTTAAGTCAGTAGATGTCAATAACTCAGTTGCTTGAAGTAATCGACGTTCTAACAAAATTTCTTGGAAACTTTTCCCAATACTTTTTTTAAGCATATTGCTTAAATAATTAGGATTATAGTTAAAGTGTTTGGCAACTGTTTCTAGTTTAAGCTCTTTAAAATGAAAATCAATATAAGCTAGAACCTCATGTATTTGAATTCTTGAAGAGAGGTAATTTTGAGTTGCGTTTTGGCTATATATTCGAACTAATTCTAATAGAATCAATTGAATGTAGTGTGAAAGAAATTCAGAACCTTGGCGTTGGTAAGACCAATACTCAGCTAAGAGTAATTGAACTAGAGAGTGGATAGCTACGCTTTCTGTTGTGTCAAAAACAACATATCTATCATGACTAGTTTGTTCATTAAAAATATCGGTCAATAGACTGGCTTCTAAACTAGTTATATTTTGCTGTTTAAATAGAAAAAGAGAAGAAAATGTTTCTTCGTTTATTAGTATGTTTATTAGGATATCTTCTTCGCCTAAAGCATCAATAGAGTGGGGGACATCTCTATCTAATACGCATAAACTTCCTTTGGAAAGATGAATAGTTTTTCCGTTGATTTGTTGTGTACAGTTTCCAGAATAAACATATGTTATTTCAATAAAATCATGTAGATGTTCAATCATTGGGGCGAATCTATTGTGTTTGTTAATATAGATGTTTTCTCCGTCACGGAAAAATAGTGATTTTGGGAAACGAAAAATATTAAATTGGGGATCGACATAGGTATCAAAGTTTTTGTCAGCTCTAGAAATATCATTCACAGATTTACCTGTTTCACGTTGTTTTTTCTCAAATACATTAATATGACGTAAATAAATTTCTAATTCTTCTAAATTCATATAAACCCCCGCTTAATCTGTAGATAGTTCATTATAACCTGTTTTTAATGCATTGTGAATATATTTGTTTCCAGGTAGTATAAACCTGTAAACGCTTTTAATTAATAGAGAAGGGACAGAAAAATAATGACAGAAAAAAAAAATTTATCAAGCGTTCCAATTGGAGAAAAAATAACATATGGATTTGGTAATTTAGCAGCCAATCTGATGATTACAACAGCAAATGGCTTTATTACTTATTTCTATACAGATGTTGTAGGGCTAACAATTTCAGTAGTGGGGTCGATTTTATTATTTGCTCGAGTATTTGATGGAATTACTGATATTCTAATGGGCGCGGTTGTTGACCGTACATCAACTGCAAAAGGAAAGGCTCGTCCATGGATTAAACGAATGATTATTCCATATGCTTTGGCTCTTATTCTTTTATTTACTTCCCCATCGTTCTTACCGCAAGAAATGAAGGCTTTTTATGCATTTGCTACGTATGTTATTGCTTTAGCAGGTGTCTATACAATGACAATGGTACCTTATAATACTATGTTAGGAACTACAACTTCTGATTCGAAAGAAAGAGGATTCTTATCAACGTCAAGAACGATTTTTGGATTTATAGGAGCGTTTTTAGTAAACGGAATCGTATTAAAAGTTGTTGGCATGTTTGGTGAAGTAACAGACGCATCATCTTGGACAAAAATGGCTGCAGTTTTTGCTCTCGTGTCTGTAGTATTATTAACAATTCTTTATAAAAATTCAAAAGAACGTGTTTTAGAAACAAACGAAGCTTATGTAGCAGAACAAGTTGAGAAAGTACCAGTTATGGATAATGTAAAAGCATTATTTAAAAATAAATATTGGATTATTATGATTTCAACAATGTTAATTGGGTTTATTAGCGCAGGGTTAGGTGGTATTAATATTTACTATGCACAATATATCCTCGGAGATATTGAAAAAGTAGCGGTTATCGGGATGTTATCGTTTGCGCCGATTATCGTAGGGTCATTCTTTACGCCAATTATTATGGCTAAAATGTCAAAACGTAATGCTATGATTTTAGGAAACCTAATTGTTATTTTAGGAACAGTAATTTTAGCATTATTCCCTGAAAATTATGATCTTATCAAAGTAGGATTAATTGTTCGTGGTCTTGGTTTAGCGCCAACAGCAGTTGCAAGTTATGCAATGCTAGGGGATGTAGCAGACTACGGTGAATGGAAAACGGGAATTCGTTCAGATGGATTAATTTTCTCAGCTGGAACTTTTGGTGAAAAAGTTGGTTCAGGTTTAGGAGGATTATTGATTGGTATTGTAATGTCAATCGGTGGATACGTAGCTGGTGCAGCGGTTCAAACACCAGGGACGATTTTTGCAATCAAAGCTTTATTTGCATATATCCCAATTTTACTAGGTGTGATTTCAATTGTATTAATGTTCTTCTATGATTTAGATAAAAAATTGCCTGAGATTGTAAAGAATCTTCAAGAACGTTCGCAAGGCCTATCAAAATAATAAGATGTTAAGGGAGAGGCAAAATGCATTCTCCCTCATTCTGCTATAAGGAGATAAAGATCATGAATTTAAAAGAAAAACCATTTTATTTAGATGACTCTGCTGTTGAATGGGTAAACAAGACTCTAGAAAAATTAACTGAAGACGAAAAAATCGGACAATTATTCTTTCCAATTGGATTTTCTAATGAAAAAGAATATTTGAATCATTTAATCGATCTAGGTGTTGGAGGATTATTTTTTAGACCTGGAGAGGCTAAAGAGGTCCAACAAGTATATGAATATATGCAAAGAAATAGTAAAGTGCCTTTGTTAACAGCTGCTAACTTAGAAGATGGAGGAAATGGAGCATCCGTCGAAGCAACTGCTTTTGGGAATCAAATGGCAGTTGCTGCAACAAATCGAACAAGTGATGCATATACATTAGGGAAAATTGCTGCAACAGAAGGAAAATCAGTAGGTGTAAATTTTGGATTTTCACCGGTTGTGGATTTAGATTTAAATTTTAGAAATCCAATTACAAATGTTCGTACATATGGAAGTGATGTAGAACGAGTAATTAAGAATGCTAAAGAGTATATTCAAGCCTTTCATGATAATGGAAGTATGACGTCTATAAAACATTTTCCTGGAGATGGGGTGGATGAACGAGATCAGCATTTACTTACTTCCATTAACTCTTTGTCAGTAAATAACTGGAGAAAAACTTTCGGTAAAGTGTATCAAGAGTTAATAGATTTTGGTTCGAAAGCGGTCATGGTTGGACATATTGCTTTTCCTGCATACTCAGGGGATAACATGCCTGCAACATTAAGCCCGAAACTAATTAATGATTTATTGAGAACTGAACTTGGGTTTAATGGGCTTACGATTACAGATGCAACTCCTATGGTCGGATTTTGTTCGGCTATGAAGAGAAGTGAAGCAGTACCATATACCATTCAAGCAGGTTGTGACATGTTATTATTCAACCGTGTTTTAGAAGAAGATATCCAATATATGAAAGAGGGTTTAGCAAAAGGATTACTTACAAAGGAAAGATTAAATGAAGCAGTTACCCGTATTTTAGCAACTAAGGCATCGTTAGGGCTACATGAAACTATAAACCATGGAAGTGCATCCTTCGAAGATTATAAAAAAGAACAACTAGATTTAGCGGATCGTTCTATCACTTTTGTAAAAGATACACAAAATATGCTTCCGTTAAATCTTGAGAATCATAAAAGAATTCTTCTACAATTATTAGGTTCGTTTGACTCAAACGAACGAGTGTTAAAGAAAGTAATAGAGGAATTAGAGAAACGAGACTTTGAAATTACAGTATATGAACCTGAAACAGACCTTTTCGATTTAGGGACAGTAGCTTCATTTTCAAATGATTTTGATGCAGTGCTGTACATCGCTAATATACAGAATGCTAGTAACCAGACTGTAGCTCGAATTCATTGGCATACATTATTTGGTTTAGGGAATAACATGCCTTGGTTTACAAAAGAGGTTCCTACTGCTCTCATTAGTTTTGGGAATCCATACCATTTGTATGATTTACCAATGGTTGAAACGGTGGTTAATGCTTATTGTAACTACGATCATTTTATTGAAATGGCTATTAAGAAATTAACTGGCGAAAGTTCATTTAAAGGTGTAAGTCCAGTAAATGCATTCTGTGATAACAGTCTGTTGGAGGGATTAAAAAATGAAGATTAGTCATTTAAAAGTGAATGGAGTGGAGGCTCCATTAGGGTATCGATTTGAACACTTAACTTTTTCTTGGAGACTTAAAGGGCAGTTAGAAGAATCAGTGGAATGCAGAGTAGAAGTTTCTAAGGCAGAGACATTTTCTGAAATTTTATGGAGTGGAACAACTAAGAGTAGCTTTAACATCATTTCTACCGATTCTAATTTTCTGGAACCAAAAACAAAATATTATTGGAGAGTATGCTTTAGCAATCTTGAAGCTGTTAGTACTTTTGAAACTTCAAAAATGAATGAACCATGGAAGGCTAAATGGATTTCGTACAAAGGAGAAACAAAGGAGTCTATATCGTTCTCCAAGAAATTCTCGTTCTCAAAGGAAGTCAAGCAAGCACGATTATATACTGTGGCACATGGCTTATATGAAGTAGCTATAAATGAAGTGAAATTGGGTGAAGAATATTTATCGCCTGGTTATCATAGCTATGATTTATTGCAACAATATCAAACTTATGATGTAACAGAGTGTTTAATAGAAGATACTGAGGTTTCATTTGTTGTAGGAAACGGTTGGTATCGTGGTCGTTTTCTTTTTGAAGGTGGTTTTGAAAATATTTACGGGAATAAGCAAAAGTTAATTGCAGAGTTACATGTTGAATATACAGATGGAACGCTGGAACAATTTTATTCTGATGAAACGTGGATAGTAGAAACAAATTATATTCAAGGAAACTCTATTTATGATGGAGAAATAATTGATTACCATAGTGAAATAAGTACGTTAACAACTGAAGTTATTGATGTTACTACATCATTGTTAACACCACGTTTGGATTTGCCTGTTGTAGTAGTAGAAGAACTTTATCCACGCGTATTTTTTGATACAAAAAATCAAATGATTCTAGATTTTGGTCAAGAAATAACAGGATGGATATTCACGAAATTGCTTGAAGATAAAAAGAGCGTAAGATTTCAATTTGGAGAATTATTACAAAATGGGGCATTTTATACGGAAAATCTTAGAACTGCCAAACAGGAATTTGTAATAAAAAATGCCAAAAAAGGTGTGAAAGTGCGTCCACATTTTACATATTTTGGATTCCGTTATGTAAGAGTAGAAGGGCTAACTCAGGATGAAGCAGTTTTAGTGGTAGCCCAAGCGCTGCAAAGTAAGATGGATGAAACGTTTGAATTTAGTTCATCTAATGACAAATTGAATCGATTACTAAGTAATATTCGTTGGAGTCAAAAAGATAATTTTCTAAGTATACCAACTGATTGTCCACAACGAGATGAACGTATGGGGTGGACAGGAGATTTAACAGTTTTTTCAAATACGGCTTGTTACAACATGGAAACAAGAGCCTTTTTTGCACACTTTATGGAAAATCTGAAATTAGAGCAAAGTTTACTTGATGGGGCTACACCTTTTTTTGCTCCGGTTCCAAAAGTAGATGATGCAAAAAATCCATTTTTATCAAATGCAGGAGCAGCAGTTTGGGGAGATGCTGCAACATTTATTCCGTATAATCTCTATCGCCATTTTAGAGATAAAGGGTTATTAAAACAATATTTGAGATTAATGACAGATTGGGTCGATTGGATTTATCGACAAGATGAAGCTCGTGGTGGAAATAGACTATGGGACTTTGGTTGGCAATTAGGAGATTGGTTGGCGTTAGATAGTGGCATTAAAGGCTCAGTATTTGGTGCGACAGATTCTGCGTTGATTGCTTCTGCTTATTATTATATTTCAGCAGATTATACTTCAAAAATGTTGTCTGTGTTGGAAGATAACCGAAGTGAATTTTATCGAACTTTAGCAAAAGAAGTACGCAATAAAATAATTCATACCTACTTTAATGGAGATGAATTAAATACAAATCCAGTGACGCTGCAATCAGAGGTTGAAAATATCCGTCAATCTATGGCACAAAATTATGGAGGAGTTACAATTCCGACTGCAATCGATACTCAAACAGGATTAGCGGTATTGCTTCGTCATGGATTGTATCCAAATGAAGTTGCACGAGACAAACTGGTAAAACGACTTCAAGAAAAAATGGATGAGCATAATGGATATTTAACAACTGGTTTTGCAGGAACTGGAGATTTACCACATGCGTTACTAGACTCAGGGTTACGCGAAGAAGCTATAAATCTGTTGCTTAAAAAGGAAACGCCAAGCTGGTTATTTGAGGTTGAAATGGGCGCGACTACGACCTGGGAACGATGGGACTCTATCCTTCCTAATGGCGAAATTAGTGGTACTGATATGAATAGTTTAAACCATTACGCTTATGGCGCAGTTGAAGATTTCATCATAGAAAAACTGATTGGTATTCAGCTGCCAAATGTGTTGGATGACACAGAGACATATCTAATTCAACCAAACTTTACAAAACGTCTAGAATGGGTGAAGGGAGCTCTTCAAACTGCTAATGGTGAATTATCAGTTTCTTGGAGACTCAGTGGCGATGACGTGTTAGTAGATATTGTAATACCCGGACGTACAATTGCCAAATATGTATCCACAAATGGAGATGAAATCTACCTTAACCCGGGTCATAATAAAATGAAAGATGTGATTGTATAATGAAAGGTGTATTGTTTGATTTAGACGGTATCGTTACAGATACAGCAACTTATCATTTTTCTGCGTGGAGTCGTCTGATAAAAGATGAGTTTGGACTTACGTTGCCGGAAATTGTTGAAGAACGTACCAAGGGTGTCAGTAGAGAGGATTCGTTACGAATTATTCTTGAGGAATTGGATCTATCTCTAGATAAAGATAGATTTCAGTATTTAACAAATAGGAAAAATCAATGTTATATTGAATCGCTTAATCAATTGACGAGCGAGGATATTCTGCCAGGTATTTTTAAATTAATAGAAGAATTAAAACAAAAAGGTATAAAAATAGCATTGGCTTCAGCAAGCCATAATGGTCCTTTTATCCTTGAGAAAATTGGATTAATTGATTCTTTTGACACTATTGTTGATCCTGGAAAATTATCTAGAGGCAAACCTGACCCTGAAATATTTGAAGTTGCTTCTGCACAATTAGGTTTAGCACCCAAGGATTGCGTTGGTATTGAAGATTCGATTGCAGGTATAAAAGCTATTAATAGTGCAGGAAGTTGTTCTATAGGAGTTGGAGACGATAAACTTTCTGAAGCTTTTCAGAGAGTTACAAGCACAAAAGAACTAAGTGTTACACTACTTCAAGAATCCTGGAATAACTTTGTAAATGATAAACTATAAAGATAAAGAGCTGTTCTTTTTAGGACAGCTCTTATTTATTTCGTATCTGTGAGGGAAGTTTCCCAAACTTTTCTTGGAATTGCTTATAAAAGTAAGTTTTGTTGGAGTAACCCACTGTTTGACAGATTTTTTCGATTGAGAAGGTGGTTGATTTTAATAGCAATTGAGCCATCATTAACTTCTTCTGGTTGAGGAGTTCGGTAAATGTAGCATTTCCTTTTTCCTTAACCAGGTTACTTAAGTAGTTTTTATTAAAGTTCAATTGCTTAGCGGCCTGAGAAAGGGTCAAAGTGGAGTATTCTTGGTCGATTAATTCGAGTACTTGTATATATGGGTCATTCGTAGCACGAACGGTATCGCTAAGAGTTGGCAATGAACGAGCAAGCTCGAAGAGGAGAATACTTAAGTAATGTTCCAAGATATGGTTGGAAAATGGTTTTGGATCAAAGTATTCATTTAGCATTAATTCGATGATGCTCTTTGATTTCTTCGTTTGGTCCAAGCGAAGAACAATAAAGTTTTCCGCTGATTGAATATGCGTATGACTTTTTAGGAGAAATTGATACAAAATGCTATTTTGGCCCTGCAGTTCCTCCAAATTTTTCAATGAAATTTGAGTATCTTTAAAAACGATATTAATTAGCAAATCGTCTTCGCCAAGCGCTTCGATTGCATGCGCGCTCCCGGCATCCATCAATAAGATGTCCCCCTCGTAAAAAGTATAGGGATTGTCGTTAATAATTTGTTGGCATTGCCCCTTCAACACATAGTTTAATTCCAAAAATTGGTGAGTGTGTTTTGGATACGGAGCATAACGATTATGTTTGCTGATATAGATCGAGCGATTGGCTAGAAATAAATCGTTTGTCAGACGCGGAAGGCCCGCTTTTTGTCTGACATAATCGGGAATGTGTTTTCCAGTTTCTTTTTGCTGTGATTCAATGGCTGTTTCTTGGGTTAAATAATCGATAATTGAAAGCATTTTCTTCTCCTGTATATTTGATACGATTTGGATAACTTGTTGTTATTGTAGCATAAGTCAAAACATAGTTAAATGAATTTGATAGAACCGTAAAGGAGTGAAGTTATGAGTGCGCATGTAGCAGTAGATATCGGTGCTTCGAGTGGACGTGTCATTGTAGCAGAATATGAAGACAACCATTTCGAAACTAGCGAAGTCCATCGCTTTAAAAATGGCTTCGGGCAAGTAGACGGACATGATCGATGGAATATTGATGACTTGTTTCAAAATATTTTGATAGGTTTAGCAAAAGTAAAAGAGCATGGCATTGAGGAATGTACGCTTGGAATCGATACTTGGGCAGTCGATTATGTTCTGGTAAAGGAGGGAAAAAGATTAGGACATCCAATTGCATATAGAGATTCGCGTACACAAAAGGGTGTAGAAAATGTCTTTGCGAAAATTACCAAAGAAGACCTTTATTCAAAAACAGGAATTCAATTTCTGCCGTTCAATACGGTATTCCAATATGCATCTGAGGAAAGCGACGTGTTACGAAATGCAGAGAAGAGCTTACTGATTCCGGACTACCTAGCATATCAGTTAACAGGCGTTATGGTTGCAGAAGAAACAAACGCTTCAACGACTCAATTATTAAATCCGTATCACAAAATTTATGATGTAGAGTTGCTTGAAATTGCTGGAGTAACACCTCATCAATTACCAGAGTTAGTAGCTGCAGGAACGTATATTGGGGATGTGACTGATGCCTTAAGAGCAGAGTATGATTTTCCCGTAACACATGTATATGCGGTAGCAACACATGATACAGCATCAGCGGTTGTAGGCGTCCCAGCTATAAATGAGCATTTTGCATATATTTCAAGTGGAACTTGGTCATTAATTGGAACGGAGCTAAAAGAACCGCTCATTACCGCAGAAACGCAGAAGCAAAATTATACCAATGAATGGGGAGCTTACGAGACGATTCGCTTCTTAAAGAACATCACAGGAATGTGGAGTATTCAAGAGATTGCTCGTATATTGAACTACCAATATTCCTATCAGGAAATGGCTGATGCTGCAAAGAAAGTAGCTCCATTTGAACAATTTATTGATTTAAATGATGAAAGATTTACCAATCCCAAAAATATGATTGAGGAAATTCAAGTTTATTGTAAAGAGACTCATCAGACAGTTCCGGAAACCGTTGGCGAACTTACTATGTGCGTGTACTCGAACCTCGCATTACTATATGCCTTTGAATTAGATCACTTAGAAAGACTTGTTGGATATTCTTTTGACACAATTCATATAGTAGGTGGAGGATCGAATGTATCCATTCTCAACCAATTAACAGCTACTGTTACAGGAAAAACTGTTGTGGCAGGACCAGGAGAAGCAACAGCTTTAGGAAATTTATTAGTACAAATGATTGCGGATGGGAAACTTGAATCCCTGCAGCATGCTCGTCAGTTCCTAAAAGAACAAATCGAATTAAATATCTTTGAACCAGAAGAACATAAAAACAAACAACTATTACAACAATGGAAACAAATAACTGAAAGAGGGAAGAAATATGACTAATTCAGCGGTAAAACAAGCGTATGAAGTTGCGAAGAAGAGATACGCAGAAATTGGTGTCGATACTGACGCGGTTTTGAAGAAATTACAGAACGTTAAAATTTCTATGCATTGCTGGCAAGGGGACGATGTTCGCGGATTTTGGAATGCAGACGGAGAGTTAACGGGTGGAATTTTATCAACAGGCAATTATCCAGGAGCGGCAAGAACACCTGAAGAATTAAGACAAGATATTGAAAAAGCATATTCTTTAATTCCTGGAAAACATAAATTAAATTTACATGCTATTTATCTTGATACAGATGAAAAAGTAGATTTGAATGAAATCGAACCACGCCATTTTCAAAAATGGGTGGATTGGGCTAAGGCACATCAAGTAGGGTTAGACTTTAATCCAACATTCTTTTCGCATCCAATGATGAAAGATGGTTTTACACTTGCAAGCTCTGACCCAGAAGTGCGAGCATTTTGGATTGAACATGGGAAACGGTCACGTCGTGTGGCAGAATATTTCGGGAAAGAACTCGGTGAAACTTGTTACACAAATTTCTGGGTGCCGGATGGATTCAAAGATAATCCTGTTGACCGCTTAGCGCCTCGCAAACGTTTGATGGAATCACTTGATGAAATCTTTAGCGAAGAAATCGATGAGCGCTATAACAAGGATGCTGTAGAAAGTAAGTTATTCGGTATCGGAGCTGAAGCTTATACAGTGGGCTCTCACGAATTCTATATGGGATATGGTCTCACACGTGGAAAAATGATTTTATTAGACGCTGGACATTTCCATCCAACAGAAACCATTTCTAATAAATTATCTTCGCTTGCATTATTTAGTAAAGGCGTTATGCTTCATGTTTCAAGACCCGTGCGTTGGGATAGTGATCATGTAGTAATTATGGATGACGAGCTTCAAGAAATTGCAAAAGAAATCGTTCGTAATGATTTGCTCGATAAAGCGGTTATCGGATTAGATTTCTTTGATGCGACGATTAACCGTATCGCAGCTTGGGTTGTTGGGATGCGTAATACTCAAAAGGCATTATTAAAAGCTTTATTAGAGCCAACAGAAGATTTAAGAGCTATTGAACTGGAACAAGATTTAACCAAACGATTAGTCGTGACAGAAGAATTGAAAGACTTCCCGTATGCTGATGTTTGGAATTATTTCTGTGAAATCAATGATGTGCCTATCGGACTTGCATGGTATAATGAAGTCAAAGCATACGAAGAACAAGTTTTATCAAAAAGAAATTAAGGGAGAATTGAAAAATGACAAAATTTATTGAATCACCAGCTGTAAAAAAATTATGTGAACTGACAAAAGAATCGTACTTACGTTACTGGGATGAACGCAATGGCGGGAACGTGTCAGTACGCTTGGAAGCGAGCGAAGTAGAAGGCTATGAAGACGTAAAAGAAGTGAAACGTGTCCTCGACTTAGGATTCGACGCTTCAACACTTGCGGGCTACTATTACTTAGTAACCGGTACAGGCCGTTACTTCAGAAACGTGACAAACCAACCGCTTCTTGATTTAGGTTTAGTTCGTATTTCAGAAGACGGACAAAAAGCAGAATTGTTATGGGGATTTGAAGATGGCGGAAAACCAACTTCAGAATTCGCGAGCCACTTAATGAGCCATATCGAACGACTCAAAGTGAATCCAAATCATAAAGTGGTCTTCCATTGCCACCCAACAAACCTTATCGCATTAAGCTTCACACAACCATTAGACGAACGTCATTTATCAAGACTTCTTTGGAAAATGCAAGCTGAATCCATCGTTGTCTTCCCAGAAGGAATCGGCGTGATTCCTTATATGACACCAGGAACGAACGCGATTGGGGAAGCAACAGCTGCGAAAATGGCAGAGTTCAGAGCGGTGATTTGGCCACATCATGGATTATTTGCATCAGGCGATACACTTGATGAAACATATGGATTAATTGAAGTCATCGAAAAAGCAGCGATGATTTACTCTCAAGTAGGTGCACAAGGTGGAAAAATCTTACAAGAAATTACAGATGCGCAATTACAAGAAATTGCGGAATACTTCCATATGACTCCGCACGAAGGATTCTTAGACCTATAAAGATAAATAGAGCAAAAAGCAAGTCTAACGAAGGACTTGCTTTTTTTCTTCAAGTCTCCATCCATGTACAATTGTCCAGAACTGGTGTAAAATAAAGAGGTAATTACAATAAAAAAGGGGTATCGATAGATGAACTCAGTTTATAAAGATGATAGTTTAACACTACATACAGACCTATATCAAATTAATATGATGAAAACGTATTGGGAAACAGGAGTGTCTGAGAAGAGAGCGATTTTTGAAGCATATTTCAGAAAGTTACCATTTGAAAATGGTTATGCGATTTTCGCTGGACTAGAACGTATTGTCCACTTTATTGAACAATTACGTTTTTCAAAAACAGATATTGAATATTTACGTGGACTTGGACATTATCCAGAAGAATTCTTAACATACTTAGAGAACTTCGAATTCAAAGGAAGCATCCGCTCTGCCGTAGAGGGAGAACTCGTTTTCGCGAACGAACCACTGGTGCAAGTAGAAGGAACGCTTGCAGAATGCCAATTAATCGAAACAGCTTTATTAAATATCGTGAACTTCCAAACACTGATCGCAACAAAAGCGAGCCGTGTGCGTATGGTTTCTGGAAATGATCCAGTGCTTGAATTCGGTACTCGTCGTGCTCAAGAATTAGATGCAGCGATTTGGGGAACGCGTGCAGCATACATCGGTGGATGTGATGCGACAAGTAATGTTCGTGCCGGCAAGATGTTTGGCATTCCAGTATCTGGGACACATGCCCACTCATTAGTACAAGCGTACCGTGATGACTATGAAGCGTTCAAAGCGTATGCCACGAGTCACCGTGACTGCGTATTCTTAGTCGATACGTATGATATCTTGAAATCCGGTGTGCCAAATGCCATCCGTGTAGCCAAAGAATTCGGCGATAAGATTAATTTCTTGGGCGTTCGTATCGATAGTGGAGACATGGCGTATATGTCGAAAAAAGTTCGTCAACAATTAGACGAAGCAGGGTTTACAAAAGCGAAAATTTACGCGTCCAGTGATCTTGATGAAAAAACAATCCTCAACTTGAAGATGCAAGGTGCTAAAATCGACGTTTGGGGAATCGGGACTCGTTTAATTACAGCGTATGACCAACCAGCACTTGGCTGTGTGTACAAGCTTGTAAGTATCGAAGACGAAAACGGCGTAATGGTGGATACAATGAAGATTTCAAACAATGCGGAAAAAGTATCCACACCTGGTAAGAAACAAGTATGGCGTATTACACGTAATTCAGATGGCAAATCTGAAGGGGACTACATCGCATTATGGGATGAACGTCCAGACCACTTAGATGAGCTCTTTATGTTCCATCCAGTCTACACTTATATTAATAAAACAGTGACAGACTTCACAGCGCGTCCAATTTTACAACTGATTTTCGAAAACGGAAAACGCGTGTATGAATTACCAACACTTCAAGAAATTAAAGCGTATAAAGACGAGCAAATCGAAGCACTATGGGACGAATACAAACGTATCTTGAACCCAGAGCAATATCCAGTCGACCTCTCTCAAAAGACATACGACCAAAAATTGGCAAGTATTGCGGAAATCAGAGAAGAAGTGCGTCTTAAATCAGAACAGTTGGCCAAAGAAAACGCAAAGTAAGGGGAACGTTATGAGACCATTACAACGAAAAATTATCGAAACGCTTCGAGTGAAACCAACAATTAATCCTGAAGAAGAAATCCGTAAAACCCTCGATTTCTTAAAAGCGTATCTTGCAAAGCACCCATTCTTAAATGGATATGTCCTTGGGATTAGTGGTGGGCAAGATTCAACGCTCGCTGGGAAATTGGCGCAAATGGCAATTGATGAATTAAACGAAGAACAAGACCAAAAAGTGTATCGCTTCTATGCCGTGCGCCTTCCTTACGGGGTGCAAGCAGATGAACAAGATGCCATGGATGCGATTGCCTTTATGAAGGCAACCGACGTACTTCGCGTAAACGTGAAGGATGCGGTAGATGCGTCTGAACGCAGTATTGAAGAACTTGGAATGGAAATTTCAGACTTCAATAAAGGAAATATTAAAGCGCGTGAACGCATGGTGGCTCAATATGCGATTGCAGGCCAAACAGGCTGTGCCGTTATTGGAACAGACCATGCGGCTGAATCGGTAACAGGTTTCTATACGAAATTTGGGGACGGGGCTGCGGATATCACTCCATTATGGCGTCTTAATAAACGTCAAGGCCGTGCGATGTTACAAGTGCTGGGTGCTCCAGAGCATTTATACTTGAAAGTTCCAACAGCAGACCTTGAAGAAGACCGTCCATCGCTTCCAGACGAAGTAGCACTAGGGGTGACTTACGAAGAGATTGATGATTATCTCGAAGGAAAAGATATCAACGAAAAAGCAGCAGAGACGATTGAAAATTGGTATCGTAAGACAGAACATAAACGTCACTTACCAATTACGATCTACGATGATTTTTGGAAATAAAGATTCGAAGGCTATTCCTACCAGACAACTGGTAGGGATGGCTTTTTTGTTATATGAAAAAGTATGACGAAAACAAGGAGGAAAATTGACTTTCTATTCAAAAGTCGGTATTCTCGAATTAGCTGTAAATATCTTTAATTATATATTTTTAAAAGGATTTAGACTTAACAAGTTTCCAATGTGTTTAACACTGTTAATCATTTGTTGGAGGCACAGAAAGGGAATGTTATATGGTAGAAATCAAGAATGATCTTTTAGTAGCAACCGAACAATCTTCAATGCTTTCTAGTGCAATTTCAGAATTGGATAATAGCAATTCGGTTACGAAAGACATGCAATCTAAACTGAATGGCAATGAAAAAGCTAAGGAATTAATTGAGAAATCTTTTGATATTTCAAAGGCTGTTAGCCAAGTAATGAAGACGATGTCCAATAATCTTCTGACGACTTCTCAATCATTTCATGAAAAAGACGTACAATTGGAAAATCAAATTGATAATCTTCAACTTGGGAATAATGAGGGATTTACATTAAATGGACCAGT
This sequence comes from Granulicatella sp. HMSC30F09, assembly GCF_001806915.1. Taxonomy (NCBI): domain Bacteria; kingdom Bacillati; phylum Bacillota; class Bacilli; order Lactobacillales; family Carnobacteriaceae; genus Granulicatella; species Granulicatella sp. HMSC30F09. The sequence goes on from NZ_KV786423.1 coordinate 16,200, forward strand.
TAAACAATAATAAAAACAGATTGCAGAAGGAAAAAAATTCTGTTGAAAATAAAATTCGTGACAATCGTAATGCTTTAAATGAATACGAGCAAATTTCAAAAAAATCAAAACAATTGTTAGAATCAATTCTAGAAGTCTTTCACAACTCTTCAGATACTGCTACATTTCAAGAAATTTATCATTCGCAAATCCACGAAGAAAATAAGATGAAAAAAGAGTTTGAGAGTGAATACATTGCCTTGCGTAAGAAAAACATCTTACTGGAAGAACAGATTAATGATATGAAAAAGGAACAAAGAAACAGGGAAGGGAGAGAAGTTTAATGGGGATTGAGATGAATTTGGAAAGTTCTGATAATCAGGCGCAAAGTGTTAATAATGTTGTATCGAAAAGAATTCAATCCTATGGAAATATACAAAAATCTCTTTATCGATTTATTAATACAACTAGTCTACAGGGAAATGCGTATTCAGCTGCTAGAAACTATACTCATAATGTGCTGATTCCATTGCTTAAAGGATGTGTATTGTTGGATGAGGCACTTAAAGAGAGCTGTTCAAAGTTGCCTGAAGAATATCGAAGCCGTGTAGATGTGATTAGTTTAAGTGAAGATGAACTAAATAGGCAAATTATAAATGCTAATAATATGGCTCTAGACTATGAAAGATTAATCGATCAAGAAAGAGGCAAAACAAACCCCAATATTCTGAATATTATTAGTTTTGGGATTAATAAAAGTAATTATGAAAACTTAAAACAAACATTAGAAAGAAAATTAGATAAGCTGATTGCCTTTAATAGTTCTTCGGCGCAAATCTTCTCACATATTGATTTTTTGATGGATAATATTCATCAAGGCTTGCAACAGACAAAAAATGTATGGGATGCAAATAACAGAATGATTTCTGCTTCTGAAATTACATTAATGCCTTGGGCAAGTGAATTAAGTGCTGAGTGGTTGAGAAGAAAAATATTAACAGGTGTTAAGGACTTCTTGACGAATCCAGATTTCATAGAAAATAAGCTAGCGGATATTCATCCGTGGTTCAAAACAGCATTTACTGTCACAAAGAATTTTGGTAATGCTGTCACAAAAGAATACACAAGGAGTACTTTTTATACATTTGGTAATAAAGGAATTAAAGCTAATGAAAATTTAAAAGCTGCTTGGAGAATTATGAAAAAGTATGCTGCTTCCAAAAATTGGAGCTGGTATAATAACCTTGGAAGTAAGTGGAAGGGTGGAAGTTTTAATGATTTTCTCAATACGCTTCACCACTCCGTGATTGATAAAATAGCTAATTTTAAAATTGGAAACGTCTCAGTAAACAAAATTAGCAAACTGATTGGTAATATAACTGAACCGATTAAATCAGGGATAGAAAAGATAGGAACAGTAATCAAAGAATCAAAGCTATTTGGCAAGTTAAAATTTTTAGGAAAAATGGCAAAGATAGCTGGATGGGTCTCCATGGGGGTAGATGCCACCATAACTACAATTACAGAGTATAATAATCAGAATAGCAGAGCATACAAGAATGAAGGGAAGTCTCTTATTCATGCGTCGGTTTCGCAACTTAAGAGTGCTGGACCTATAGAAGGTGCGATATTTGGATCGATGATAGGTGGGCCTTTAGGGGCTATTTTAGGATTGGCAGCAGGAGCATTCAACACCTTATGGGGTATAAAAAATGGTCAAGAGAAGGAAGAAAAATTCTCAGATTTTCAGAATTTTCTAGACGATACGTACGATGTGATTTCAAATTCTGTTGTTGGAAAAAGTATTTATGAGTTTAAAGAAAATATAAAACAAACCATAGGAAATGCAGTTAGTGGAGCGTTAGATTCTATAGTAGATGTGTTTAGAGGAGGAGTAGAAAATGCGCGATAGAAACAGTGTCTTTGGGGCAAGTTTTGAGCAATCGAAAAGAATCGTTCCAAGAAGGTTTGTAACCGAAGACGGTGCTCAAATGGGAGTCTCTGTTTCGATGAATTTTTGGAAAAGAGCGCTTGGGTTAGTTGGATTAATGTTTAGTGCGCTATTTTATATGCTTGGCGTTTCGTGGCCAGATGGTATTAGACATTCGGTTCAGAATCAACAGTCAGTTTCTAGTGTTTTAGTTGGCGACGTAGGTCATTTATTGCGTCCTATAGTATTGACAGCGATAATCCTATTTTCAGCATTAATTATCCTTAATTTGATTCCTAAATTGAATTATGCCTTTCAATTGCTGTATGCAACTTTAGTATTAATTGCTTTCTTCTGCCTATGTTTTATTGGTTCGTTACCACTTTCCGTAGGGTTGACTATTGACGCCTTTGGTTGGATTGCGTTTGGTATTCAACTTCTTTTATGTATTTTTCTATTTAAAAAACTATTTTTAAATCAAGTAAAACGATTTAAGGATGAACTATATAATCGAAAAGAAGTTGAGGTTGAAGATTGGGAAGAAACTATTTCGAAACTTTTAAAAAGATACGGTGGAATTCTTTTAGGGTTAGCAATCTTAAATCGTTGGACGTTTAAGATTGGAGAGAACTTTTCAGCCAATACAGATTTAGGTAATTTCTTATTCGGATTTGTATTTCTTGGTATGATTTACTTATTCTTTTTCGTAGGTGGATTAGTATTCAAAAATTTTATTAGAGGATTTTACTTCTTTAAATACCGAAATGAATACAGAGAGTACTTTAATATTACCAATGAACAGTGGTACGGAAAGTTTCGTGCAAGATTTATGTCAAAACAAAAATGATTAGTAGAGGAGAATGAATATGACACAAGAATTATTACCTTTAGGAAGTGTTTTATATTTAGAAGGAGCGACTAGTAAACTAATGGTAGTTGGTCGTGGTCCTGTTTTTGAATCGGATAATGAGCCAGTTTATAGTGATTATGTTGGAGTTGTATATCCAGAGGGAATCAATCCAGAGGATGCAATCTTTTTTAACCACGAAAATATTGATAAGGTGGTTTTTGAAGGCTTTAAGGATGAAGAAGAGGAACGCTTCATGGAAGTATATAAAGAATGGGAAAGTAAATTAGAAGTTAAAAAATTAAAAATGTAATATGCAGTGAATAGTACTATCTTCTGAAAACTGAAAGCTATTCCTATCAGGCAACTGGTAGGGATGGCTTTTTTGTTGGAAAAAGCAGGGTGAGGACTATGGAAAAACGTTGACATTTTAACAAAAACTGATATCTTAAGAACTATGAGAAGTTTGAGTAGAATGATGGGAATGGCTCAAACAAGAAAGAGAAGGATTAGAAAAGGGGATTGATGATGCAAACAAAAAACAAACTCTTTGGGGCGAGTTTTGAGCAATCTAAGAGAATCGTCCCAAGACAGTTTGCAACCGAAGATGGCGCTCAAATGGGAGTTTCTGTTTCTATGAGTTTTTGGAAGAGAGTGTTTGGGCTAGTTGGATTAATGTTTAGTTTTATTGCTTATGGAGCGGGGATATATATGACCGATGGTTTCAGAAATTCAACAGATAGTGTTCAGGTCATTTCTGAAAGCACGGGAGCATTGATTGGAGAAATAGGGGCTTATTTTCGCCCAATCAATTTGGTATTAGTAATTTTATTTACAGCACTAATAATTTTAAATATTATCCCAAAATTTAATTATGCGTATCAATTAATATATGGAAATTGTTTATTATTAATATTCGGGTTACTAGCAATTTTTTCTTCGTTACCTCTGTTAATTGGTTTAACAATTGGAGCATTCGGAACACTCGCATTTATTGTTCAACTAATCTTTTTGGGTTATTTAGTTAAGATACTTATTGTCAATGTAATGAAGGAAGTTAAGACTTCCCTTTATAATGAAAACGAAATAAAAGATAAAGATTGGGGAACTCCTATCAATAATTTTGTAAAAAGATATGGTGGAATATTATTAGGATTATCTATTCTAAATCGTTGGACTTTTAATTTTGGTGAATTTAGTAAAGATAATCCAGGGCTTATGAGTTTTTTGTCTGGCTTCTTATTTTTACCTCTTATTAGTCTCTTTTTACTTGCAGAAGGCCAGCTTTTGAAAAATTTTGTAAAATCCTTTTATTTCTTTAAATATCGAAAAGAATATAGAGAGTACTTTAATATTACAAACGATCAGTGGTATGGAAAGTTTCGTGCAAGATTTATGTCGAAATAAGTTGATTTGGAGAGGGAAAATTAATTATGCAAGGGAAAAATAAACTTTTTGGGGCAAGTTTCGAGCAATCAAAAAGGATTGTAAAAGATGATATTCTGACAGAAGAGGGTACGCAGATTGGATCATTTTCTTCTATGAGTTTTTGGGAGAGAGTTTCTTTGTTAGTGTTTTTAGCGGCTGATATTATTACTTATGGTGTAGGGATTCACTTTCCGGATAGTTTAAGAGATGCACCTGCGAGTATTCAAGTGGCTTCTGAAAGTACAGGTGCGCTAATTGGAGAAGTAGGGTTTTACCTTAGACCAATTATTCTAGGGGCTATTATTTTGTATACAGTATTAGTTGTTTTTAATATTTTCCCAAAAATAAATTATGCACATCAATTATTATATGGAACGATTTTTATAATCTCGTTTATCTTTGTTATTGCAGTAGCTACATTACCTTTAACAGCTGGATTAACGATTGGAGCATTTGGAATGCTTGCCTTTATAGTGCAATTAGTTGTTTGTGTCTTTCTATTCAAATTGTTTATTGTGGATGGAGTAATAGAAATTAAGAATATACTATATACTGAACTAAAAACGGAGACCAAGAATTGGGGGACTCCATTGGTTTATTTTATAAAGAAATATGCGGGAATATTAATTGGATTGTCTGTTTTAAATCGTTGGACATTTAATTTTGGCGAATTTAGTAAGGATAATCCAGGGCTTATGAGTTTCTTGTTTGGATTGTTATTTTTGGTGTTTACATTCGTATTTCTCTTAATGGGTGGAGTAACTATTAAGATGGTTATGAGAGCATTTTACTTCTTCAAGTATCGTAAAGAATACAGAGAGTACTTTAATATTACTAATGAGCAGTGGTATGGAAAGTTCTTTGCTAGATTTATGTCGAAATCATAATTGTTAGACTATCCTTTTATGGGATAGTCTTTCTTTGCTATTTCAAGTTGAGACTCTATTGAATTTCAAAGGTGGAATGCTATAATAAAGTTGTAGAATGTCGGTTTTAAAAGGTTTGAGTCTCATTGGAGGTGCTCTATATGGATGTAGGATTACCAGTGATTCTTGGAGGATTTGTACTAGCAGGAGTCTTTATCTACGCTTGTTACTGGGTCATTCGATTAGCGGTTCGTCACGAGCTTGAGAGAGGGAACCGGTTATAGGATGTTCCAAAAAAGTGAGGAGAGGCAACTCTCCTCTTTATATCGTAAAGAGGAATTTCTACGGTAAGATAGGGAAGATTTTATAAACTAAAATGAATTTAGCTATTTAAAGACCTCTAAATTTTTGTTAGAATAGAGTTGAGCAGTTGTTCATGTTTTTAGAACCCTTTTATGAAAGGGAATACAGGGAGGTATTATTTATGAAAGTTATTGTTGTAAAAACTCAAGAAGAGGGAGCAAAAGCAGCTTTTGAGGTGTTTAAACGTGCACACGGCGAAGGAGCGCAAGTATTTGGGTTGGCAACTGGATCAAGTCCAATTGGGTTATATGAATTACTTAGAAATAGCGATTTAGATTTTTCAGATCGAGTGTCCGTAAACTTAGATGAATATGTCGGATTAGCGCCAACAGATGAACATAGCTATCATTATTTCATGAAAGAGCAATTATTCAACGCAAAACCATTCAAACATAGCTATTTACCAGATGGATTAGCCAAAGATGTCGATGCGGAAGTAGAACGCTATGAACGTATTCTTCAAGAAAATCCAGTGGACTTACAATTGTTGGGAATTGGAAGTAACGCACATATCGGATTCAATGAGCCAGGTACGCCGTTTACACAACGCACACATAAAGTTCATTTAACAGAGTCAACGATTGAAGCCAACAAACGCTTCTTCGAAAAAGAAGAGGATGTTCCACGCTATGCCTATTCAATGGGATTACAATCGATTATGGATGCAAAAGAAATTGTACTGATTGCATTCGGACCTAAGAAAATTCATGCGATTAAAGGCTTAGTAGAAGGCCCAATTACAGAAGAGGTTCCAGCAAGTATCTTACAAAAACATCCAAAAGTGACTGTGATTTGTGATGAAGCAGCTGCAGCATTATTAACAAAATAAAGAGTTTGAAAGGGCGTCTTCCAAGGCAACAGAAGGCGCCTTTTTCTGCTTTTAAAAGAGAGATAATCAGCTGATTTAAGCAGGTAAAGGCTTGTTTTCAAAAATTTTCTGAAAAGTTTTTGGTAAACCTAAAAAAACACTTGACGAAATTATTTTTTTAGGGTAACCTAATAAATGTAGAATCTACATAAATGAGAGGATGAATTCATTGATTACGATTAAAAATGTTGGGGTATCATACGCGATGCAACCACATGTGTTAAAAGATTGTAATGCAACCATTGAAGGACCCACTATTACCGGGATTATCGGGCCAAATGGTGCAGGTAAATCAACATTATTAAAAGCAATATTAGGACTGATTCAATCATCAGGAGAAATTCTGATTGATGGAGAACCCACAAAAAAAGTATTACAAAAAATCGCCTATGTCGAACAAAAGAGTCAGATTGACTTTACATTTCCAATCACTATTCGTGAGTGTGTTGCTTTAGGAAGAACTGTTAAAAAGAAACCATTGCAACGATTGACGAAAGAAGATTGGGAAAAGGTCGATGCAGCCATTGAAGAAGTGGGATTAACTGATTTAGCATCTCGCCAAATCGGGGCTCTTTCTGGTGGTCAATTCCAACGTGTATTATTAGCACGTTGTATGGTTCAAGAAGCACAATATATTTTCCTTGATGAACCATTTGTAGGGATTGATATGCTTAGTGAGAAAGTCATTATGACGATTATCCGTAAATGGAAAGAGGAAGGAAAGACTATTTTAATGGTCAACCATGACTTATCGAAGGTGAAAGAATACTTTGACCAGGTGATTCTTGTCAAACACGCGATTGTAGCCTCTGGGAAAACAGAAGACGTATTCATTAAGAAATACTTAGATGATGTATACGGCGGTAGTGTGTATATTCCACAAGGGGGTGAGCAGCATGCATAATTTCTTTGAAGGATTAATGGAATTCCATTTCCTACAAAATGCGTTTGTTTCAGCAGTCGTGATTGGTGCGGTTGCCGGAATTTTAGGATGCTTCATCATTCTAAGAGGAATGTCATTAATGGGGGACGCTATCTCTCACGCGGTATTACCGGGTGTAGCGTTGTCGTATATTTTAGGCATTAACTTCTTTATCGGAGCCCTCGTGTTCGGGTTATTAGCATCATTCCTAATTGCGTTTGTGAATCAAAATAGTACTATCAAAGGCGATACCGCTATTGGGATTACTTTTAGTTCGTTTTTAGCGTTGGGAGTTATTTTGATTGGTGTGGCGAAGAGTTCAACAGACTTATTCCATATTTTATTCGGGAATATTTTAGCCGTACAAGATATTGATTTACTCATTACATTGGTGGTGAGCGTGATTGTAGTCGTCGTTATTTTAGCGTATTTTAAAGAATTACAAGTAACGAGTTTTGATCCAGTTTTCGCTCAATCTACAGGGATGAACGTACAGTTTTATCATTACTTATTGATGTTCCTATTAGCACTAGTATCCATTACGGCAATGCAAAGTGTAGGGACAGTCATGATTGTGGCACTACTAATTACCCCTGCAGCAACAGCGTATTTATATTCAAATCGTCTAAAAATAATGCTGATTTTAGCCGCGATATTTGGTTCATTATCATCCATATTAGGATTGTTTATTGGATATACGTTTAACATCGCTATTGGGTCAACCATCGTATTAACAGCAGCAGCACTTTTTGTCGTAAGCTTTATTATTTCACCAAAACAAAGAGAAAGAAGGAAATCTCATGAATAGTATAAAGAAACTTTTAGTAGCTACTCTTGTTGTCTTAGGGATTGCAGGATGCGCTACTGGTAAAGAGAATAGTTCTCAAACGACATCTGCAACGGCAGAAAACAAAAAAATACAAGTAGTGACAACAAACTCTATTATTTATGATATGACAAAAAATATCGCTGGAGATTTAGTGGATTTACATAGTATCGTTCCAGTAGGGCAAGACCCACACGAGTATGAACCATTACCAGAAGATGTTCAAAAGGTTCAAAAAGCAGACTTGATTTTCTATAATGGAATTAACTTAGAAAATGCTGAAGATGCATGGTTTACAAAAATGGTTAAAAATGCAGGTAAAGTTGCAGATAAAGACTATTTTGCAGTAAGTGATGGTGTTGATGTAATTTATCTTGAAGGGGAAAATGAAAAAGGTAAAGAAGACCCTCATGCATGGTTAAATATCGAAAATGGTGTGATTTATGCTAAAAACATTGCAAAACAATTAATTGCAAAAGATCCAAAGAACAAAGAAACATATGAAAAGAATTTAGCAGCTTATGTTGAAAAGCTAGAAGCGTTAGATAAAGATGCTAAACAACGTATCGCAAAAATTCCTGAAGAAAAACGTTTAATCGTAACAAGTGAAGGCTGCTTCAAGTACTTCTCTAAAGCTTATGATATTAAATCAGCGTATATCTGGGAAATCAACACAGAAGAAGAAGGAACTCCAGAACAAATCGCAAACTTAGTACGTCAATTACGTGCGTCAAAAGTTCCATCATTATTCGTAGAAAGTAGTGTGGATGACCGTCCAATGAAAACTGTATCTCAAGAAACAGGTAAACCAATTCACTCTACAATCTTTACGGACTCAATTGCTGAAGAAGGAAAAGATGGAGACAGCTACTACAGCATGATGAAATGGAACCTAGATAAAATCATTGAAGGTTTAAGCAAATAATCAAGAAGAGCTTCTTAGATTTCTATTCGATTCGTTGGATAGAATCTGGGGGGCTCTTTTATTTTGGAAAATCAGATAAAAAATCAAATAAAGAATGACGAGGTGAAGAAGATGAACAAATTTTTGAGAGTACTGTTTATAATACTATTCGTGGCGATGGGAGGCGCGATGATTTATCAAATTTTCTTTCCTGAGGTGATGGGAGCTCACTCGGGATACGGGGTTGCTGTTGGTTGGCAACGAGAAATTGGTTTTTGGAATTTGGCGGTTTTGATGATTTTAGTGGCCGTTAATGTTAAGTATGATTGGTTTTATTTAAGAGTCGTTTTAGGAGCACTAATGGTAGGCGGATTAGGGATTGGTACGAATCATCTTCTTGCTTATTTGGAGGGAGCTACCTTCGTCAATCTCGTTGGGGCAATTGAAAACTATGTGCTTGTCATTGGTTGGGTGATTGGGTGGAAATTGCAAGAAAAGATTGAGACGAGTAGGGAGCATGAAAGAAAATAAAACCATATTTTAATGATTTTCTCATTTTTCAATTGACAATCCAAAAAAATAGGTCTAAAATACAAAACAACTTAAATACTTAAATTCATTGACAAAGAGAGTACAGAATTTTGGCGTCGAAAGCGAGATGAGGTAGAGTGGAAGCTCATCGGATTAGAAATTCTGGAAGCGCACTTTGTAGAAAAGATGGAGAAATTAGTATCCATCTTCGCAGGACATGCGTTATCAAGCAAAAGGATCGGGAAGCAATTCCCCGTCAAAATAGAGTGGTACCACGACAGACATCGTCTCTTATGCGTTTAGCATAAGGGGCGTTTTTATTTTATAAGGAGGTTTCAAATGAAGAAGATTATCGCAATGCTTATGCTAGTAGTTAGCTTACTGGCAGCATGTACCCAACAACCAACAACAGAAAATAGTACAGGATCGGCAGTGTTAGATAGAATTTATACGAAGAAGAAAATTGTTATCGGGACGACTGCTGACTATCCCCCTTTTGAATGGCATTATGTGAAAGATGGTAAAGATTCCGTAGTGGGAATTGATATCGATATTGCTAACGCTCTCGGGGAAGCTTTAGGAGTAGAAGTAGAAATTAGAGAAATGGAATTTAACTTCTTGATTGCGGCGATGAAAGCTGGAAAAGTAGATTTAGTTCTCGCTGGAATTACTCCTACTGAGGAGCGTAGTAAAGAAGTGGCGTTCTCTAATATTTACTATGATTCCCATATGGTCGCTGTGGTGAAGAAGACGGATGCGGATAAATATACAACGATCGATGCTTTCGATGGAGCAAATGTTGGAGCTCAAAAAGGAACTTCGCAAGAGGGAATCGTGAAGGATACATTAACGGGTGCCAATTTGACCTCTCAACCAAAGAATCCTACTTTGATTTTAGCACTTCAACAAGGAAAACTAGACGCCGTGATTATGGATAATATTGCTGCTGATGAATTTGTGAAAGCGAATAGTGACTTGACAGTGGCTTCTGTTGAGATTCCAAGTGAAGATGCGGGAACTGCAGCAGTCGCACAAAAAGGGAATGAAGTCTTCCTTAAAAAAGTTCAAGAGGTACTCGATGCATTGGAAGCCTCAGGAAAACTGAAAGAATCGATTATTCGCAATACGAATTTAATGTCTGAATAGAAAGAAGGAAAAAATATGGAATTAATCATCAAATATTGGCCCCTGTTTATGGAAGGGGCGACAACAACGATTTTGCTATCATTTTTCTCAGTCGTAGTAGGGGTTGGCTGTGGGACTCTAATGGCTCTTGCTCGTTTGAGTTCTCATAAGGTTTTATCGAATGCAGCGAAAGTGTACATTGATATTATTCGTGGAACTCCTCTATTGGTTCAATTGTACTTAGTCTATTTTGGACTCGCAACCGTCCTTGATTTAAATGATTTCTTATCAGGAGTGATTGCGGTATCTGTAAATACGACAGCCTATATCGCTGAAATCATCCGTAGTGGGATTCAATCAGTGGATAAAGGACAAATGGAAGCCGCTCGTTCGATGGGGATGCCGAAAGGAATGGCGATGCGCCAAATTATATTACCACAAGCGATGAAAAATATTTTGCCAGCCATCGGGAATGAATTTGCAACCTTAATTAAAGAAACCTCCATCGTCTCTTTAATCGGGATTCATGATTTAATGTACAGCTCGGATACGGTTCGTGGGGCAACCTTTACCGTATTTATTCCACTCTTAATGACGGCGTTCTTATACTTTGTCATGACAACGACGATAGCATTCTTTATGGACAAACTAGAAAGGAAGTTACAAGCCAGTGATTAGAACAGAAGAGATTAAAAAACAATACGGCGACAAGCAAGTCTTAAATGGGATTACAACTCATATCGAACAAGGAGAAGTGCTCGTGATTATCGGGCCTTCTGGGTCGGGAAAATCCACTTTCTTACGTTGCCTAAACTTATTAGAAGAGCCTACTAGCGGGAAGGTATTCTTCAAAGATCAATGCATTAATGAAAAAGGAGTGGACCTCGATAGCGTACGCCAACACTTAGGAATGGTGTTCCAGCATTTCAATTTATTCCCGCATTTAACCGTATTAGATAATATCACGATTGGCCCCATCCAATTGAAGAAAATCGACAAGGCGGTCGCAGAACAAAAAGCACATGAGCTTCTTGAGAAAATGGGCTTAGCCGATAAAGCAGATGTGTATCCGAACTCCTTATCTGGGGGACAAAAACAAAGAATCGCGATTGCACGTTCGCTTGCGATGGAACCAGATGTGCTCTTATTCGATGAGCCTACTTCAGCGCTAGACCCAGAGATGGTCGGTGAAGTACTCAACGTGATGAAGGAACTCGCAGCAGGCGGCATGACCATGGTTGTCGTAACGCACGAAATGGGATTTGCCCGTGAAGTAGGAACGCGTCTAATCTTCATGGACGGTGGTGTGATTGTAGAAGAAGGCCATCCAAAAGAGGTCCTAGAACATCCACAAATGGAACGGACACAATCGTTCTTATCGAAAGTATTAATCTAATAGAAGAGAAGTCTTATCTGCGATGATGTGGATAAGGCTTTTTTTATTGAAAAAGATTCCATCCAAACCAAAGATGTTTCCATTTTGTTTTCAGAAAAAATTCTTGCAAAGAGATTTAGAAGGTGTTACAATACAAAACGTAAGAATTACGATTTAAGAAAAGGGGACCGAAACTATCATGAAAAAAACGACCTTTATTGGATTTTTGATGTTGTTTTTACTGGTTGTGGCTGGATGCGCTACGAATAATTCAAACACTTCAAGTAGTCAAACCAAACAAGGAAAACTAAAAATTTCAACAACGTTTTATCCAATCTATGACTTTACCAAAAATATTGTTGGGGATGAAGCAGACGTATCTCTAGTGATTGGAGCAGGGGTAGAACCTCATGATTACGAGCCTTCTGCCAAAGAAATTGCGAAAATGAGTGAAGCGGATGCGCTAGTTTATGACAGTGAATATATGGAAACATGGATTCCAACCGTATTAAAGACACTCTCTGATAGTAAAGTAAAACCAATTAGTGCAACAAAAGATATGGTATTACTACCAGGTGGAGAGGAAGAAGAACATGATCATGACCATTCGGAAGAAGGCCATAGTCATGAATATGATCCGCATGTGTGGTTATCTCCAGAACGCGCGATTAAAATGGTTCAAAACATTACAAAACAATTAGTCGAAGCTTTCCCAGATCGTAAAGAAGTATTTGAGAAAAATGCCAATGCGTACATTGAAAAATTAACTGCATTGCATAATGACTACACAAATGCATTTAAAGATGCGAAACAAAAGAATTTTGTGACACAACATACGGCGTTCCGTTATTTAGCATTAGATTACAATCTCAACCAAGTCGGAATTACAGGAATTTCACCTGAAGCTGAACCAAGTGCTTCACGTCTAGCAGAATTAACAAAATATGTTAAAGAAAATGACATTAAAGTGATTTACTTCGAAGAGAATGCATCTGAAAAAATTGCGAAAACATTAGCCGATGAAACAGGTGTCGAGCTTGCGATCTTAAATCCAATTGAGTCTCTTACGAAAGAGCAAATGGATAAAGGCGAAGACTATATTTCAGTAATGCGCGAAAATCTTGCAGCCTTGAAGAAAACAACAGATCAACCAGGAAAAGACATCCAACCTGAAAAAACGACAGATAACAAGACGGTTCATAATGGATACTTTGAAGATAGTGCCGTGAAAGATCGTACTTTATCGGATTATGCAGGAGAATGGCAATCTGTTTATCCTTATTTAGTCGATGGAACTTTAGATCAAGTCTTTGATTATAAAGCAAAATTGAAAAAGACAATGACGAAAGAAGAATTCAAAGACTACTATACTAAGGGATATAAATCAGATATCACGAATATCAATATCACTGATAAAACAATGGAATTCAAAAAAGAAGACGGAACAACGGTCAAAGCTGAATATAAATATGTTGGCTATAAGATTCTTACTTATAAAAAAGGGAATCGTGGTGTTCGTTTCTTATTTGAAGCAGTAACACCAGTAGAAGGTGCTCCAAAATATGTTCAGTTTAGTGACCATAACATCGCTCCAGTAAAAGCTGAGCACTTCCACATCTTCATGGGCAATGAAAGCCAAGAAAAACTATTAGAAGAAATGGATAACTGGCCAACATACTACCCAACAAAACTAAGCGGATTAGAAATCGCACAAGAAATGCTAGCTCATTAAAAACAGGATGTGAGTCTTCGCGGTTAGAAATCGACCACTGGACCAAACCAACGCAAGCATCGTTAAAGACGATGTGCGTATGGTTTGGGAAGTGGACGCGATTTCTGCGAAGACGAACTCAACTACACAGGATGCGAGGGTGAGTGGTCGCACCCAAGTTTAACTTCATCAAAACCAAAAGGGATTCGCTTGGCGAATCCCTTTTGGTTTATACAGAATCTCTACTATTTTTCGGTTCAATGATTTAGTATAATATGGTTGAAAATAATAGAAGTAACGAATTCAGTGATAGTTTGTACAAAAAATATAGGGTATGTTTAAAAAGAAAGGCTTAGAATAATGTTGAAGGAGGAATGAAGATGAATATGATGCATTCTTTTAATCGAACCATCGATTACCTTGAGACCGTTCTAGAAGAGGATATTGATGAAAGAAAAATTTTAACCTTATCTGGATACTCGTATCCAATGTTTAGCCGGCTATTTTCAATTCTAACGCAGACCACGCTCTCTGATTATCTCAGAAGTAGGAGATTAACAGAAGCTGCGATTGTGTTACGAGATTCTAATGAAAAAATTATAGATATTGCATTTAGATTTGGTTATGAAACTTCAGACTCATTTGGAGCGGCATTCAAGAATTTTCATGGATTTTCTCCTTCAGAAGTACGACATGGGAAACCGTTTAAAATTGTTTCACGATTGCAATTGGCATTGAGTGTCAAAGGAGGAAGAAGTATGAATATCAAGATAGAAAACAAAAAAGCCTTTACGGTGGCAGGTCTGAATAAACAAAACATCAATTCATCCCTTTGCCCAAGTGTATGGGGAGAGTTCTATTCAAGATACTCTCATGAACAATTAGCTAAGATTGGAACTGGAGAGAGTGTAGGGATGTGTCATGATGTTCAAGATCCAAGTGAGATTAATTATTTAGCGGGATATGTGATTACAGATTCAAAAAAAGCTGAGGAGCTTGGTCTCGACATAATTGAGGTTCCCGAAGCAGAGTATGCGATTATTGAACTAACAGGTCCGGTTCCAGAGTGTATTCATCAAGGATGGAAATACGCAATGGAGGTCTTTATGCCCGAGCACGGTTATATGCATTCAGGAGCTCCGGACTTTGAATATTATTATGAAGGAGATATGACGAGTCCTGATTATAAAATGGAATTGTGGATTCCAATTGTAAAAGCATAAAACTGAATAAAAAGAAAAAATCAAAATTAACTTAAAAGTTAATTTTGATTTTTTTATTTTCCATCCAATTATCATATTTGATAATTGGCCTCTTTCTCTCCTTTAAAAACTATCTGACAAAATAGCAATCTTAAGCCAAATAAAACTTCTAAAAAAATCTGTTTTTTTCAGGTTCTTTCGGTTGACTATTACTAAACTTAATGTATAATACTCTTTGTGTTAGTAAACAATTAGTTTAAAAGGAGAAGACAATGGAAATCGGACATCAACTGCGTGCCTTGCGAATTCAAAAGGGTTTAACGCAAGAAGAGTTAGCGGAGAGAACAGATTTGTCAAAGGGATATATTTCTCAATTAGAAAATGATTTGAGCTCGCCATCCATGGATACATTCTTCGATATTTTAGAAGTATTAGGATGTCCTGCTGCAGATTTTTTTGATGAAGGTCCTGAAGAAGCCCTCACGATATACCGTGAGGAAGATATGACGATGATGGAAGATGCTAAACACCATACTACGGTCACATGGCTCAACCCAGATTCGAATGAGCATGAGATGGAACCCGTGATTCTGGAGTTTCAAGTTGGGGGAGCGTATAAAACATTCCAACCTTCACTGTCAGAGACATTTGGGTATGTACTTGAAGGTTCTATTCAAGTCAAAGTCGGAAAACAAGTCGAAATAGTTTCTAAGGGAGAATCGTTCTATTTCGAGGCGAAAGCCAAACATCAAATTAGTAATGCCGGTAAAACGACTTCTAAAGTGTTAGTCGTGGCAACAGATTCCTATTTATAATAAAGAAAGTTAGGTGCTAGCAATGTCAAACAACACCATTATCTCATTTGAGAATGTGAACAAATTTTATGAGGATACTCACGTATTAAAAAATATTAATTTCGAAATCGAAAAAGGAAAATTCTATACATTACTAGGGCCTTCAGGATGCGGTAAAACAACAATTTTACGTATCATTGCTGGATTTACAGATGTATCAAACGGAAAAGTAACTTTAAACGGCGAGGACGTTACAAAACTTCCACCAAACAAACGTAAAGTTAATACCGTTTTCCAAGACTACGCATTATTCCCACATATGAATGTGTTCGAAAATATCGCGTTTGGATTACGCTTAAAGAAAACACCAGAAAACATCATTAAAGAAAAAGTGGCAGACGCTTTAAAAATGGTTCAATTATCGGGCTATGAAAACCGTGAAATCTCACAAATGTCTGGTGGACAACAACAACGTGTAGCCATTGCGCGTGCGCTTGTTAATGAACCAGAAGTACTTCTACTTGATGAGCCATTATCAGCGCTAGACTTAAAACTTCGTACAGACATGCAATATGAACTTCGTGAATTACAACAACGTTTAGGAATCACATTTATCTTCGTAACGCATGACCAAGAAGAAGCGTTGGCGATGAGTGATGAAATCTTCGTAATGAGTAAAGGGGAAGTCATTCAATCAGGAACACCAGTCGATATTTACGATGAGCCAATCAACCGCTTCGTTGCGGACTTCATCGGTGAAAGTAATATCGTTGATGGGGTCATGAAGGAAGACTACCTTGTAGAATTCGTTGGAAAAGAATTCGAGTGTGCCGATGCCGGAATGCGTCCAAACGAAAAAGTTGAAATCGTGATTCGTCCAGAAGATTTAGCGTTAACGACAATTGAAAAAGGAAAATTAACGGTTGAAGTAGATACTCAATTATTCCGCGGAGTTCACTACGAAATCATCTGTTATGACGAAAATGGCAATGAATGGATGATTCACTCTACTCGTAAAGCAGAAGTAGGATCTAAAGTGGGCTTATACTTTGAACCACAAGACATCCACGTAATGCGTTTTGGAGAAAGTGAAGAAGACTTCGATGCTCGTCTAGAAAGCTACGAAGACGAGGTAGAAGAAAATGACTAAACAATCCCGTTTCTTATTTTCCATTCCATACTTTATTTGGTTGTTATTATTCGTAGTAACACCACTTGGAATGATTTTTTATAAATCATTTTTCGACATCAATGGACAAGTAACGCTTGGAAACTACACGAACTATTTTGCATCAGGGAACTATTTAGAAATGACGTTCAACTCAGTGTGGTATGCATTTCTAGTCACTCTAGTGACATTGCTAATTAGCTATCCAACAGCGCTTTTCCTTAGTCGTACAAAACATAAACAATTATGGCTCTTATTAATTATTTTGCCAACATGGGTGAACCTCTTATTAAAAGCCTATGCATTTATTGGAATCTTTAGTCAAACAGGAACGGTTAACCAATTCCTTTCCTTATTTGGAATTGCACCACAAGAGTTCTTGTTTACAGACTTCAGTTTCTTAACAGTAGCAGCGTATATCGAGTTGCCATTTATGATTTTGCCAATCTTCAACTCTATTGAAGAATTACCAGGCTCTCTGATTGCGGCAAGCCGTGACTTAGGAGCGACGAAATGGGATACTTTCAGACGTGTGATTTTCCCATTAACAATGAATGGGGTTCGAAGTGGTGTACAAGCGGTATTTATTCCATCGCTCTCACTCTTCATGTTGACCCGTTTAATTGGAGGAAACCGCGTGATTACACTGGGTACAGCCGTTGAGCAACACTTCCTCGTAACGCAAAACTGGGGAATGGGTTCAACCATCGGTGTGGTATTAATCGTAGCGATGATTATTTTAATGTTTGTGACAAGAGATCGTAAAAAAGGAGGCGTATCTGAATGAAATTAGAAAATAATAACAAGTGGAGTAATCTCTACTTAGTGTTTGTATTTGTCGTCTTATATGCGCCTATTTTTTACTTGATTTTTTACTCCTTTAACAGTGCTGGAAGCATGAATGGTTTTGAAGAGTTTACTTTCAAGCATTATGAAGCAGTTCTAGCGGATACGCGTTTAATCGGGATTGTGCTCGATACACTGATTCTTGCGCTATTATCATCACTTATTGCGACAGTGATTGGAACACTTGGAGCCATCATGATCCATTACATCCGTTCAAACCGTCGTAAGCAAGTACTATTAGGATTTAACAATATTTTGATGGTATCGCCAGACGTTATTATCGGGGCAAGTTTATTGATTCTATTCACAGTGGTTGGATTTAAACTCGGATTTATGTCTGTATTACTTGCACATATCGCCTTTAACATTCCAATTGTCGTGTTAATGGTTTTACCAAAATTATCTGAAATGAATCCATCAATGATTACAGCGGCTCGTGACTTAGGAGCAACCAGTTCTCAAGTGTTAACACGCATCGTATTGCCATCGATTACACCAGGAATTTTGAGTGGATTCTTTATGGCCTTCACGTATTCGCTAGATGACTTTGCAGTGACATTCTTCGTAACGGGGAATGGATTCTCAACGATTGCCGTTGAAATCTACTCACGCGCACGTCAAGGGATTAGTTTAGAAATCAATGCTTTAAGTACATTGATGTTCCTATTCTCCTTATCTCTAGTAATTGGCTATTACTTCATTCAGAAGTTCCAACAAAAACGATTAAATGGGAAGAATGCAGAGAGTGACTTATTGAAAGGAGTCACATTATGAAGCGACTAACGATTTTAATCGGAGCGATTTTAGTTTCTTGTCTTGTGCTGTTTGGAGTTCGTAAAAACTTTGAAACTGCGACAGCTGGAAGCCCAGAAACGATTATCGTTTATAACTGGGGAGACTATATTGATCCAGAATTGATTGCTCAATTCGAAGAGGAAACAGGATATAAAGTTATCTATGAAACCTTTGATTCGAACGAAGCCATGTTAACCAAGATTAAGCAAGGTGGAACTAATTATGATGTCGCTATTCCAAGTGAATATACGATTCATAAAATGGTCCAAGAGAATCTATTAGAGAAATTAGATTATTCGAAAATCAAAGGCATCGAACACATTGATCCACGTTTCCTTCATCAGTCTTTTGACCCGGATAATACGTATAGTATTCCTTATTTCTGGGGAACTCTAGGGATTGTATACAATAAAAATGTCTATCCAGAAGGAACCATTAGTGAGTGGAGAGATTTATGGAAGGAAGAATTTAAAGATTCGATTTTATTCATTGACGGCGCTCGTGAAATGATGGGAATCGCACTTCAAACACAAGGGTACTCTTTAAACGAAAAAGATGAAACCATTGTGAAAGAGGCAGGTAAGTTCCTAAAGACTTTAATGCCAAATGCGAAAGCCATTATTGCGGATGAAATGAAGACATATATGATTCAAGAAGAAGCAAATATTGCGGTGACGTTCTCAGGAGAGGCATCCAAAATGATGAGCGAAAACGAAAACCTCGCCTACGTAGTTCCAAGCGAAGGGACGAATTTATGGTTTGATAATATTGTCATTCCAAAAACAGTGGGCAATAAGGAAGGCGCCTATGCGTTTATAAACTTCATGTTGCGTCCCGAGGTGGCGGCTCAAAATGCGAAATATGTAGGATATGCCACTCCAAACAAAGATGCGCAAGCATTATTGCCGGAAGATATTACTTCGGATGAGAGTTTTTATCCGACGGAAGAGGCGATGAGCAAGATGGAGGTTTACGAAAACTTAGGAACCGACCTATTAGGCCTTTACAACGATCTCTTCTTAGAAGCCAAAATCTTTAGAAACTAAGAAAAGTCGAGACACGCTCTCGACTTTTTTTGTGCAAAAAAATAAAAGAATGATGAAAAAAGGAACGAAGGTTTTTATGAAAAAGGGAGAGTGTGCGGACTTTTAAAGTTCTAGTTCTTAATAGAGGAGTTGAAAAGTCTAATAGGTCGTATGGACGGCTAGGGGAGCTGGGATGTGCTAAGAGGTGGAAAGATGTTTGTGCTTGTGTAAAGTCGAAAAGGGTGCAATAAAAAAAGTCCTCGTCCATTGGACGAGGGCTTAGCTTAGTTTGTGTAATAAAGATTGGTTCCGGCGAATTTTGGTTCGCAAGTAACCATAACTCCGAGGTTTCGGAAGGTTTCTTCGTCAGCTTTTTGCAAGATGACCGTGCTATGTGCTTGCAAGTTGCGTAAGTTTTGTAATTGATTTTTTGCAGCTTCTGCAGCAGGGTTAGTTACTGCAGAAATGCTTAAAGCAATGAGAACTTCCTTACTGTCTAGAGAACGGCGTTGGCGTTTGAGGATGTCTTGTCCTAGTTGCCCGATGGCGTTTAAAATCACTGGAGGTAGGAGATGGATAGAGTCTCCGATTTCTGCAAGCTCCTTGATGCAGTTCAGTAGGCAAGCAGCGCTAGCCGTCATTGTGTCTGTTTGTCTACCTGTGATGATTTTTCCAGTTGGTAATTGGAGTGAAACGACAGGAGCGTTGACTTCTTTCTCTTTTTCGAGGGCAACAGCTACGACTGGTCGATCCTTTGCAGAAAGGCCACATTCTTCCATAATATATTTGCCACGCTGAGCCGCTTCTAAAGTTCCGATGCCGCGTTTGTAGTCGCATTGACCTGCGTAGTAACGGCGAATGATTTCTTGATTAGAAGCTTCGCAAACAACTTCGTCATCAGTGATCGCAAATCCAACGCGGTTCACACCCATATCTGTTGGAGAGTTGTAAGGGATTGGAGCGTCACCATAAATCTTCGTCAAAATACGGCGTAATAGAGGGAATGCTTCAATGTCTCGGTTGTAGTTCACCGTTGTTTCTCCGTAATGCGCAAGGTGAAAAGTGTCAATCATATTAACATCTTCTAAGTCGGCAGTAGCTGCTTCATATGCTACGTTTACAGGGTGGTTGAGCGGTAAATTCCATACAGGGAAGGTTTCAAATTTAGAGTATCCTGCACGGCGACCGCGTTTGGTTTCGTGATACAGCTGGCTTAAGCATGTCGCTAGTTTTCCACTGTTAGCACCAGGAGCGGTTACGACGACAAGTGGGCGAGTCGTTTCGATAAATTCATTTGCGCCATATCCTGCGTCACTCACGATGGTCTCAACGTCCATTGGATAACCTTCTGTATAACCGTGCGTATACACTTTGATACCGCGACGCTCGAGGGAATTTTTAAATTGAGTAGCTGCAGGTTGCCCTGTGTAACGAGTGATGAGGACACTATTGATTTTGAGGTCCCAATAGTGTAGGTCGTCCATTAAACGGAGAACATCTTGGTCATAAGTGATTCCAAGGTCACCGCGAATCTTGTTTTGTTCAATATCACCAGCGTATACACAGATGATAATCTCTGCTTTGTCTCTTAGGCGGTGGAGTAATTTGATTTTTCCGTCTGGGTCAAAACCAGGTAATACTCGCATTGCATGGAAATCACCGATGAGTTTCCCACCAAATTCCAAATATAATTTGTCATAAGCGTTCACTCGTTGAAGAATGAACTGACTTTGTTCTTCTAGATATTTCTCACTATCAAATCCTAATTTCATACGACAACCCCCTTCAATTCATTTCAGTAGTATAGCATAAATAGGAGGGGGAATTCTATACAAAATCAGCAAAAAAAGCCCATAGGAAAAAGAGTTGCAAGAGGTATAAGGGCAGAGTAAAATAGTATTGGACTCACTCAAATTAATGGAGGACGATTCAATGAAAAATATGATGAATTATGTACAAGAGTTTGGAAAGGACACGTTTGATGAGAGACCTTTCTCTGAAATTGACGCCCTTGTCTTAACGGAATTAGGATATTCACCTCTAGAAGAGATCGTTTCTTCAGATATGAGTGGAAAAGAATTTTCAACAGTTGAAGAAATTGCTCACCATATGGGAGAAAATGCGGAACGATTATTAAGAGATAATCCGATGATGATTACGCAAGAAAGAGTCGATTTAACGCAGGAAATTGGAAAAGCGAAACGATATCAATCCCTTAAGTTCTTCGGGATGAAGAGCGAAGTGGACTCAGATATTACTAAACAATTCGCCGCATTTACAGTGGAAATAAATCCCAACGTGCGCATCGTGATTTACCGCGGAACAGATGAAACGCTGATTGGTTGGAAAGAAGACTTTATGATGACATATTCTCCAGTGATTCCAGCGCACAAAGATGCCAAGGAATATTTGGAGCAACAGGCGAAGTTGTTCGATGGGGAAATCATCCTGTCAGGACATTCAAAAGGAGGAAATCTAGCCTTATATGCTGCCTCTACCCAAGAGAAAGAAGTTCAATCAAGATTGGGGAAAATCTTCTGTTTTGATTCTCCAGGATTACACCGTTCGATTTTAGAAACGGAAGGCTATCGCGCAGTGGTTCCGTTAGCGATGCGTTACATTCCTCAAGATGCGTTGGTTGGATTGCTTTTGGAATCTGAAATTCCTTATGTCATAGTCAAAAGTAATGCCTTTGCTGCTCTCCAGCATAGCGCTTTGACATGGGAAATTGAAAATGGACAATTTGTGACGATGGATCATTTGACGAAAAACAGCCAATTAAATGACCAAACGTTTAAAAAATGGACTGAAGAAGTGAGTGATGAAGAACTAGAACTGTTCTGGGACGTGTTCTTCGAGCTTCTTTTTACGATTGGTTTGGATACGATTAATGATGTGTTTGGCAAATTTATGCATTATGTTCAGGAGTTCTTCAAAGCTGCGGGGCAAATGGATGAAGAAAAACGTGAACTACTCACTCGAGTAGCCTTGCTTTTACTACAGACTCGCTTCGATGTATGGAGAGCTTCCATTAGTTTTGCGGATACATTTAACATCGAATTTCCGAGCTGGGATGATATTTTAACGAGCATTCATTGGAAAAAAGAAGGAATTTCGATTACATATCAGGCAAGCCAGGAGAATGAAGAGATTCGAGAATACTATCAACACCGACACGAACAAAAGAAACACGAAGAGAAATAAATTAAGTTATAGGATTACTTCGAATCTTCACGGATATCTTTATAATAGCTGTAACGTTGCACCGGTTCGAGCCGAAGTCTCTCACCTTTAAATACTCAAAAAGGAAGTAAGACCAAAGACAAAACATGACTCACAGTGTGAGTCATGTTTGCTTTGTAGTCTTACCCCCGCAAGGCTGATTAGGATTAAGCGAATCACAAGTGATGAAGCTTGATTCAATCAGCTACTGCGTCTAACTTTATAAAGTGTTTTAACTACGGAATAAACTCCTACGCCCTTTTAGCACAGTGGTTGAATGGAATGAGTTTAGCTGTAAACAGCTATCTCATTCCTATTCAACTTTGTAGGGGAAAGAAAACAAAATGCCCTAGATGCAATTGAATCTAGGGCATTTCTGTCTTTCTCCCTCGTTTTAATGCGGATTTACGTTACTGCTATTATAGAATACGTCAGGTTCTTCGTAATCTTTATATTGATTTCTTTCTTCGTACTTTCGATAGTTAAAAAGAAAAAAGAGAGTTGCCCGAAATTCACTTATAAGTGAATTTTGGACAACTCTCATTTTTTCTATTATTGTTCGCGTTCAATTGCGATGGCAACGCCCATTCCGCCGCCCACACAAAGTGAAGCAACGCCGAGTTTACCGTCTAGTTGTTCGAGAGCATTAATCAGTGTGACAACGATACGTGTGCCAGAAGCACCGATTGGATGTCCTAGTGCAATGGCACCACCGAATGGATTTACTTTTTCATTTGGGATTTTCAAGTCTTTAATAACGGCCATACTTTGTGCCGCAAAGGCTTCATTCAGTTCGAAGATATCCACTTTTTCAAGCGGGATGCGGATGCGTGCTACTAATTTTTCAATCGCTGGAACAGGTCCAATCCCCATGATTGCAGGATCTACACCTGCTTCTGCATATCCTTTTAGAGTTGCTAGAATAGGTAGATTCAATTCTTTGGCATATTCGCGAGTTGTCATAATGACACAAGCAGCTCCATCATTGATTCCTGAAGAGTTTCCAGCAGTAACCACTCCGTCTTTTTTGAAGGCAGGTTTTAATCCGGAAAGACTTTCCAGTGTTGTGTTTGCACGGATGAATTCATCGCTAGCTTTGAAATCGTCAGATTTTGTTTTACGATTGAAGACAGCGACGGGGGTGATTTCTTTCTCGAAACGTCCTTCTTCTTGTGCTTTAGCAGCTTTTTGTTGAGAAGAAAGGGCAAAAACATCGAGTTCTTCGCGTGTAAATCCGTATTTTTCAACGATATTTTCTGCGGTAATGCCCATTGCATCCGTTGAATAGGCGTCTGTTAACCCATCATTAAATAATGAATCGACTAAAGTAACTGGTCCGTTTTTTGGAGCAAAGCGTTGTTGTAATAAATGAGGTGCTAAACTCATATTTTCCATACCGCCGGCTAAGACAATTTTAGCATCTCCTAGTCGAAGGGATTGTGCTGCAAGAATAATGGCTTTTAATCCAGAACCACAAACTTCATTGACCGTTAAGGCTGTACTAGAATGGAGTAGACCGGCTTTTAATCCTACTTGTCGAGCAGGGTTCTGACCAAGTCCAGCTTGTAAAACATTTCCGAAAATTACTGTATCAATTTGGTCGGGAGATAATTTGGCTTTTTCGATCGCGGATTTTGCTACCGCTGTTCCTAATTCAATCGCAGAGGTTGTAGCAAATTGTCCTCCGAATTTACCAATGGCAGTCCGTGTGGCGCTGACAATGACAATATCATTTCCGTTCATATCTTTGATTCCTTTCTATAGTAGATTCACTTTCATCTCCACTATTTTATAAGATTTTGCTTCTAAAACCTAATTTTTAATCGTTCTAAATAGTAAAGAATTGTTTAAATTATAGAACAAATAGTAAATTCAATTGTCCAGACGGCAATTTTTTGCTAGTATAGTTGTTGCTAAGAAAGAACAAGAAGCCCAACATGTGGTTAGGGCTTTTTCGTAAAGGAGAACAACAATGAATATAGGAATAGATAAGATTGGCTTTTTTGTGCCACCGACTGCACTAGATATGGAAACATTGGCAGTTGCTCGTGGAGTAGAGCCAGCTAAATACACGATTGGCATTGGACAGTCTACAATGGCAGTAGCTCCAGTCACACAAGACATCGTGACTTTAGCCGCAAATGCAGCTTTATCGATTATTGATGATGCTGACCGCGAATCTATTGATATGATTTTATTTGGAACAGAAACAGGAATTGATCAATCGAAATCAGCTGCAGTTTATATGCAACGGATGTTAGGGTTATCTAACCGTGTTCGAAGCGTAGAATTAAAACACGCATGTTATGGGGCAACAGCAGCCCTTCAATTAGCAAAAGGGCATATCGCATTAAACCCTTCATCAAAAGTATTGGTCATTGCTAGTGATATCGCTAAATATGGATTGAATTCAGGTGGAGAACCTACTCAAGGAGCTGGTGCGGTAGCCATGGTTGTTTCTGAGTCGCCACGTTTATTAGTTTTAGACAATGAAACAAGCTTATTTACGGATGACGTAATGGACTTTTGGAGACCGAACTATGAAGCCTATCCATTAGTAGATGGTCAATTTTCAAATGAACAGTACATCCGTTTCTTCTCTGAAGTGTGGAAGAACTATCAAGAAAAGACTCATTGCGAGTTTTCGGACTTCGAGGCCATTTGCTTCCACTTACCGTATACGAAGATGGGGATGAAAGCTTTCAAACCGTTCTTAGAAGAAATGAGCGAAGAAGAAAGAGAACGTTTCACGGCAAGATACCAAGAAGCGTCTATTTATAACCGTCATGTCGGAAATATTTATACAGGATCATTATTCCTAAGTTTTATTTCGCTATTAGAAAACAGTTCTGTGCTAGTAGCTGGAGACCGCATCGGATTCTTTAGCTATGGTTCAGGAGCAGTTGGGGAATTCTTTGCTGGGGAATTAGTTGAAGGATTCGAAAATCAATTGCATATTGCGGAAAATAAGGCTTTGCTTGAAAACCGTAAAATGTTAACTGTTGAAGAATACGAAGAAATCTTTATGGAAGTTGTCGATTCTAGCGGTGAACAAACTTTCACACGTGAAGACAATAGCCCAGTGACACTCACAGGAGTAAAAAATCACGAAAGACAATATACTATAAAATAATCAAACAACCGACCGTAGCCTCCAAGGTTACGGTTTTTTTATTGAGTGCAAGACTGCAAAAATAAAAGGGTCTTCGGAATATATAGTGGAATTACTTTCTTAATAGTTTAAAAACAACTGGTGTTTAAATCGGATTTTCTGGTGGGATGTTAGGATAATCAATAGTATTATATAAAAGTATCAATCACATACGAGTGATACTTTGGGAAAAAATAAAATAGTCCAATTTACTTGACCGTGTACTATGGTACATGGTTTATAATATTCAGGGGGTGAAATAAGATGATTTATCGCATTAGTGAGTTTGCAGATAAATGTGGAGTTAATAAAGAAACGATCAGATATTACGAGCGAAAAGATTTATTACAAGAACCTCACCGAACGGAAGCTGGTTATCGGATATATTCATATGATGACGTTAAGCGTGTTGGGTTTATTAAACGAATACAGGAACTTGGTTTCTCTTTAAGCGAGATTTATAAATTACTTGGTGTTGTAGATAAAGATGAAGTTCGTTGTCAAGATATGTTCGAATTTGTTTCTAAAAAACAAAAGGAAGTGCAAAAACAAATAGAGGATTTAAAACGAATTGAAACTATGTTAGACGACTTAAAACAACGATGTCCAGATGAAAAGAAATTACATTCGTGTCCAATAATAGAAACATTAACATGAGAGATTAATTAACGAAAGGAGCTTTTTTTATGAATAAATTTAAGGTAAACATTTCAGGAATGACTTGTACGGGTTGTGAAAAACACGTAGAATCAGCACTTGAAAAGATAGGTGCTAAAAATATTGAGTCTAGTTATCGTCGTGGTGAAGCAGTATTTGAACTGCCCGATGATATTGAGGTTGAAAGTGCAATAAAGGCGATTGATGAAGCAAATTACCAAGCCGGAGAAATTGAAGAAGTATCATCACTAGAAAACGTGGCGTTAATTAATGAAGACAATTATGACCTTCTTATTATTGGTTCTGGTGCTGCTGCCTTTTCTTCGGCAATTAAAGCTATAGAATACGGTGCAAAAGTTGGAATGATTGAGCGTGGAACGGTTGGGGGAACCTGTGTGAATATTGGCTGTGTTCCGTCAAAAACTCTTCTTAGGGCAGGGGAAATCAATCATTTATCAAAAGACAATCCGTTTATAGGTTTACAAACATCCGCTGGAGAAGTGGATTTAGCTAGTTTAATCACGCAAAAGGATAAATTGGTGAGCGAACTTCGGAATCAAAAATATATGGATTTAATTGATGAATATAATTTTGATTTAATTAAAGGTGAAGCAAAATTCGTTGATGCTAGTACGGTTGAGGTCAATGGGACAAAGTTATCTGCAAAACGCTTTTTAATTGCAACAGGTGCATCGCCTTCGTTGCCCCAAATTTCAGGACTTGAAAAAATGGACTATTTAACTAGTACAACACTTCTTGAGTTAAAGAAAATACCAAAACGATTAACTGTAATTGGTTCAGGATACATTGGAATGGAGCTTGGACAACTATTTCATCATTTAGGTTCAGAAATAACGCTTATGCAAAGAAGTGAGCGACTTTTAAAGGAGTATGATCCTGAGATTTCAGAGTCAGTTGAAAAAGCGTTAATTGAACAGGGAATAAACCTTGTCAAAGGGGCAACTTTTGAGCGTGTTGAACAAAGTGGAGAGATAAAAAGGGTTTACGTAACAGTAAATGGCAGTAGAGAAGTCATTGAATCAGATCAGTTACTTGTTGCCACTGGAAGAAAACCAAATACGGATTCTTTAAATTTAAGTGCAGCAGGTGTTGAAACTGGAAAAAATAATGAAATCCTGATCAATGATTTTGGTCAAACAAGTAATGAAAAGATTTATGCAGCAGGAGATGTGACTTTAGGACCACAATTTGTATATGTAGCAGCCTATGAAGGTGGAATTATTACTGATAATGCTATTGGTGGATTAAACAAAAAAATAGATTTATCGGTAGTTCCTGCTGTTACGTTTACGAATCCGACGGTTGCAACGGTTGGTTTAACAGAAGAACAAGCAAAAGAGAAAGGGTATGATGTGAAGACATCTGTATTACCTTTAGATGCTGTTCCAAGAGCAATTATAAACCGTGAAACAACCGGTGTATTTAAACTAGTAGCAGATGCAGAAACACTAAAAGTATTAGGGGTTCATATTGTATCTGAAAATGCAGGAGATGTCATCTATGCAGCATCATTAGCTGTTAAATTTGGCTTAACGATAGAAGATTTAACAGAAACCCTAGCACCATATTTAACAATGGCTGAAGGGCTAAAATTAGTTGCACTTACGTTCGATAAAGATATTTCGAAATTATCTTGTTGTGCAGGCTAAGGGAACTTTTTTACAACTCCCTATTCAAGTGAACCAGCTAATGCTTTAAGGGATTTTCTAAGTGCATTTGTGGTCACAAAAATAATTTAACACTGATGATTTCGACATCAAATCTATAATTGATACCTTAACACCGCAGAGTAATAAAGGATGAATAATATGTCAGACTTATTATCCCTACCAGACATTAAAACAATAGAACCGCCACAAGAAAATGAAACCGATATGATGTTTAAAGTTGAAGCAGTCGGACCACCTGAACGTTGTCCTGAATGTGGTTTTGACAAGTTGTACAAACACAGTTCAAGAAATCAACTAATTATGGATTTGCCCATTCGTTTAAAGCGAGTGGGCTTACAATTGAACCGTAGACGATACAAGTGTCGTGAATGCGGATCTACCTTCTGGGAACGCCTAATATCTGTAGATGAAAAGCGTAGTATGACCAAAAGGCTTTTAAAGTCCATTCAAGAGCAATCCATGTCTAAGACCTTTGTAGAAGTCGCAGAAAGCGTTGGTGTTGACGAGAAAACCATTAGGAACGTTTTTAAGGACTATGTGGCACTCAAAGAACGTGAATACCAGTTTGAAACTCCTAAGTGGCTTGGGATAGACGAGATACATATTATCCGTAGACCTCGGCTTGTATTGACTAATATTGAACGCAGGACTATTTATGACATCAAGCCTAACCGTAACAAGGAAACAGTCATCCAACGTCTTTCAGAAATCAGTGACAGGACTTACATTGAGTACGTCACAATGGATATGTGGAAGCCCTACAAAGACGCAGTGAACACTATCCTTCCACAAGCTAAAGTTGTCGTAGATAAGTTTCATGTAGTTAGAATGGCTAATCAAGCCTTAGATAACGTCAGAAAGTCTTTGAAAGCCCATATGAGCCAAAAAGAAAGACGTACCCTTATGCGTGAAAGGTTTATCCTTCTAAAGCGTAAACACGATCTAAATGAACGTGAATCATTCCTCTTAGATACTTGTTTAGGTAATCTTCCTGCTTTAAAAGAAGCCTATGAACTCAAAGAAGAGTTTTACTGGATATGGGATACTCCTGATCCAGATGAAGGTCATCTTCGTTATAGTCAATGGAGACACCGTTGTATGTCCAGCAACTCTAAAGACGCATATAAAGACCTCGTGAGAGCCGTAGACAACTGGCATGTTGAAATATTCAACTACTTTGATAAAAGGCTCACTAATGCTTATACGGAGTCAATTAACAGCATTATTAGGCAGGTAGAGCGAATGGGTAGAGGTTACTCGTTTGATGCCTTACGAGCCAAAATCCTTTTCAATGAGAAGCTCCATAAAAAGCGTAAGCCACGATTTAATTCAAGTGCTTTCAATAAAGCTATGTTATACGATACTTTCAATTGGTATGAAGTGAATGATCACGACATTACAGACAACTTAGGTGTCGATTTATCCACACTTATTAAGAATTTGGAGAAGGGTGATTTATAAGCCCTTTTCCACAATAAAATCCGAATACCCAAATAAAAATGTAACATATATGCTACAGTAGCATATATGTTACATTTCGAATTTTAAAATTAAAAGTAAACTATAAACGTTGAAATGATGCGGTTTTTAGCGGTATATTCAACAACCCCGTTTTAGGTCTATTGCATAAATTCGGAATAGTGTAGTAAATTATCCGAGAAAAAATCAAAAAAATTTTTCAGCCACGCCCCACTTCAAATTGCCGAAAAGTCTCAGAAACGCCGGTGGGATACGATTTCTAACACCTCTCACATCATCCTTCTAAATGAGTGGTGAAACACTTTTTTTCATTTTTTTATAAGGGATTTGAATAAAATGCACCAAAAATGATACCGAAGAAACTTGCGGATTTTATAATCGCAGTAACAGAGAAATTTTTGGATAAAAATAGAGATAGATTTGGCTTTCTAAGAAAAAATCTTGGCTTAATACAGCTTGGAATCATTGCTAAAATTGTATTATTCTAAGATATACAAAGTTTTTAACTATTTGCTATAATTAATATCGTAATAGAAGCTGGGCAGGAAGGGATGAAAACGATATGGGATATATGAAGAAAATATTAGGTTGGTTACCAAGGAAATACCTATTATTAATAGCAATTGGTATGTCTTTAACGGCTTTAGATGGTATTATTATCCCTTCTTTTATTTCTGGATTAATTGATGTTTCGGCGACTCAAAAGGTTGAGGATTTAATAAAAATTTCAATGATAGGTATTCTCAGCTTTTCCCTTATTCGTTTTGGATTATTTATATGGGAAGATTCACAACAAAAAATGATAAAGCAAGTAACTCTATCTCTTAAAGAAAAAGTTATTACCGCATTCTTTTATGGAAAGTTTAATCAACAGGAAGTAGAGTCAATTGTGCTTAGTGAATTAAAACTATTAGAAGAACAAGGAATTAAGTCTATCATGGGATTTTTCTATTGTCTTGTATTTGCGTTTGTTACTTTGTTATATGTGTCCGCAATAGATTTAAAACTAGCAGCTCTCTTTATAACATTATCGTTCTTACCAATATTGGTGCCAAAATTATTTGCGAAATCTATTCGAAAACATTCAAAGGAATGGGCTGAAGTAAACCAATTAAGTATCTTGCAACAACAAGAATATTTGAAAAGTAAGCCGATTATTAAGAACTTTTTTGTTGAAAAAATCTTTTTGAATAAGTTGATGGGAACCTTGAATCAAACAGAAGAAGCTTATTTTCAAATGAATCACGTACGATTTACATCGAAGTTATTAGCAAACTTACTTTCTGGATTAAGTTCATTTATACCGTTAGCTATTGGGGTATATCTAGTTATTGTTGGTGAAACGAAGTTAGCCACAGTTATTGCAATTTATTTAGCGAGTGATCGTATTGTTAGTCCTTTACTCAATGCAATAGATTATTATCAAAGATTTAATTCAATTATTCCTGTGATTGAAAGAGTGGAAAAGTATACGGAGTTTGAATGGACTCATTTAGAAAGCAAATCAAGTATCAGTACGGTATTTCCAATTGAGTTAAAAGAGTGCACTGTTCAAATTGATGGAATGACTATATTAAAGAGAATTAATATAGAAATGAATGGGAATGATAGGATACTAATTATGGGGCCATCAGGTTCGGGGAAATCTACACTGTTGGAATTATTATATGGAATGCATGTATCCGAAGTGGGTGTGCAGAAGTATAATGGAGTTCATAGACAATTAGTTTCAGGAGATGATTTGAAGAAACATATTGGCTTCTTTACTCAGGAATCAAGGATTTTCTATGAGTCGTTAAAATTTAATATTTCTCTAGGGGAAGATTATTCCGATAGTGAAGTTACTTCTGTTCTTCAAAAAGTGGGACTAGGTTATTTAGTGGATAGACTAGGATTACATAATGCAGAAGTGAATCTTGATGAGTCACTTTCTGGAGGAGAGAAAGCTAGAATTTGTCTAGGCCGACTACTACTTAGAAAATACCAATTACTGCTATTAGATGAGTTTTCTTCCGCTATTGATGAGGATACAACGATGATGATTAGAGAACTTCTTATAAAGGATAACATTCCATTTATAGAGATAGCTCATAGAGTTCCGAAGAATATAAACGTATATAACAAACAGTATACTTTGGAATCAGGAGAACTAACTCTAAATTGAAGTGCTTTTTATGTTGAAAAAGAAATAGAATGTGATTTACGCGAAGTAGAGTCTTGTTCCTTACTTCGCGTTTTAAATTTCGAAGGTATCATCTTTTTTGTGCGTATTCACTTACAAATACTTCGGCACTTTTTGCGATTTTGTGGTATCCTATGTAAAGAGAAAATGAAAGAAAGTAGTAGAACTATGAAGAAAATCATCGTTATCAATACAGGTGGTACGATTGCTATGAGTGAAGATCGCTCAACAGGAAGCGTAACCCCAACAGGAACCAACCCATTAACAAACTCAGATACTCTTTTCGCACCTATCGCAAGTGTCGTTGTAGAGGACTTATTTAACTTACCATCCCCACATATGACGGAAGAAAAAATGTGGGAAGTTCAAAAGAGAATCGTCCAAGCACAAAAGGATGGTTTTGACGGAGCTGTGGTAACTCATGGAACGGACACTTTAGAGGAAACAGCGTATTTCTTAGAGTTAACAACAGATGGAACTTTCCCCATTGTATTGACCGGAGCGATGCGTTCCAGCAATGAAATCGGAGCGGACGGTTTAGCGAACTTACGCAGTGCCATTATTACGGTAACGAGTCCAGAGAGTGTAGATAAGGGTGTTCTTGTCGTGATGAACGATGAAGTCCATGCAGCAACATATGTAACAAAGACACATACTACAAATGTTGCGACTTTCCAAACACCCACTTTTGGACCGCTTGGCTTAGTGTCAAAGAGTGAAGTTATTTACTTCCAAAAATTCTTACATCATGAATACTATCCAATTAAAGAACTCGTGGATAAGGTATACTTATTGAAGGCGTATGCTGGAATGGATTCGATGTTATTTGATGCCATTGCCGATTCAGATGCTAATGGATTAGTCATCGAAGCTCTTGGGGCAGGGAATCTACCGCCAACGACACTTCCTGGGTTGCAACGTTGCTTGGATAAAGGAATTCCAGTCGTTCTCGTATCCCGTGCATTTAACGGTGTAACGTACGATGTATATAATTATCTTGGCGGAGGCAAACAGCTTCATGAAGCAGGAGTGATTTTCACAACAGGGCTTAGCGGACAAAAGGCTTGTGTGAAATTATCGGTGTTATTAAGCGCTCATGCGAATAGAGAAACAATCATTAGAGCATTTCAAGTATAGGAAAGAGGATTAAAAATGGTTAGAAAAATTGGACGAGTGGTTCGTCAATATGAAGGAAAACCGATTATTTACGGCATGCCACTAGAAGAACTTACCGCTTGGTTTGAAGCAAAAGGCGAAAAGAAATTCAGAGCAGGCCAATTATGGGACTGGCTTTACCGCAAACGTGTGACCAGTTTTGAAGAAATGACAAACTTGCCAAAATCACTGATTGAGGAGTTACAAGAAGAGTTCACATTCCCAGTGTTAAACGAACGTATCAAACAACAATCAACAGACGGAACACGTAAATTCCTTTTTGAATTAGCAGACGGCCTCTTAATCGAAACGGTATTAATGCCACAAGAATACGGATTATCCATCTGTGTGACCACACAAGTAGGATGTAATATCGGATGTACTTTCTGTGCCAGCGGAATTATCGCAAAACAACGTGACCTTGTTGCTGGGGAAATCGTAGCGCAAGTGATGCACGTGCAACGTACTTTAGACGAAGTGTCTCCGGGGGACCGTGTCAGCCATATCGTAGTTATGGGGATTGGGGAACCATTCGATAACTACGATAATGTCATCAAGTTCTTAAAAGTTGTGAACTCTGATAAAGGGCTTGGAATCGGGGCTCGTCATATCACAGTATCTACAAGTGGTTTGGCTCCGAAAATTCGCGAGTTCGCAGATGAAGGATTACAAGTGAACCTCGCATTGTCACTTCACGCGCCAGATAACGATACACGTTCTCGTATCATGCGTATTAACCGTAAATATCCAATTGAAGTCGTGATGGATGCGATTAATGAATATATTGCTAAAACCAATCGTCGTGTAACCTTCGAGTACATCATGCTCGATCACGTGAACGATTCGGTGGAACAAGCACAACAATTAGCCGACCTTCTTGCGGACAAGAAACGTCTTTCATATGTCAACTTAATTCCTTATAACAAAGTTCGTGAACATGACCAATACGAACGTAGTGGCAAAGAACGCGTAGTTGCCTTCTACGATGTCCTAAAGAAAAACCACATCAACTGTGTCGTTCGTAAAGAATTCGGACATGATATCGAAGCAGCCTGCGGACAATTACGTTCAAGCCAAATGAAACGTGACCGCGCTGAAAAAACAAAAGCATAATAAATTAGATGAACCACACTTCAGAAGAGAGGTGTGGTTTTTGTGTGCAAAAATCAAACAAAAGTCGATATTTTTATAGGAATTTGATTGAAAATTACAAAAGAACTCTATTTTATAAAAGAAAATTTGCTATAATATTAGCAAAGGAAGCGGTAACAAAAACGGTTAAATTAAGATGCAAGTACAGGAAGGAGTCGCTCGAATGCTAGAAGTTCATATTCAGAATTTTTCATATGGAAAAAAAGAGATTCTAAATCAGATTGACTTAGAGCTTCCATCGTCTCAGATTATTGGACTAGTAGCACCAAATGGTGTAGGAAAATCTACGCTTATCCAAATACTATCTGGACATTTAAGAAATAACGGTATTTCGGTATCTTATCAAGGGGAGAATTATACAAGCGAACCATTATTTATGAGACGACATATCGTGAAGATGCCGGATCAATCTGAATTATACGATGAGTTAAATGGAATCGAGCATTTGAATTTCTATGCCTCGATGTGGAAAGTAGCTTCTGGAACTGTTCAAACTGTGATAGAGCAGTTAAAAATGGAAGACTATATTCATCAAAAAGTGGGTGGGTATTCACTCGGGATGCGGCAACGCCTTTGTTTTGCATTGGTGCTAGTTACAAAAGCAGATTACATGCTTGTGGATGAAGTGATGAACGGGTTAGATCCTGATAATGTGGAATTGATTTCTAAAGTGTTGAGACAGTTACGAAATGAAGGAAAAACGATTGTGATGGCCTCTCATTTGCTGAACAATCTTGATTCGATTGCCGACAAGATTTATTTTATGAAGGAGAAACGAATCGCCTTGGAATATTCACCGCAAAAGGAAGGCATCGATACACTTCAATTGACCTTTATTTCAAAAGATTATTTCGAAAAGTTTGTAGAGCAATTTCCAAGAGAAGTAGAAATGATGAATCGCGAAGGAAGACAAATTAGCATTCACCTTACGGATGGGGAGCTTCCAAAAGAAATATGGAAGTGGATACTAGAAAACATCCATCAATGCAGTGAAATTAAGATTGGAGCAAAAGGTTGCTACGCCCTTTATAAAGAACTGTACGGATAGTACAATCGAAAGTTGAAAAAGAGAGGAGAAGCTAGAATGAGAACACAATTACTGTTGATTGTTCGAAATCGATTAATGAAAATTCAGTTCATCGGTTGTGTAGTGCTGATGGTTATTTTTCTTGTGATGAATTTTCAACAAAAATCTTCTCTCAATGAACTTTTGAATACCACTTTAAATCAAGGAGATAAAATTCATTTGATACTAATCAATGAATATGAAGAGGAAGCTAAGAAAAGAAGTTTAACGGAAACAGAGGAAAAATGGTTAGAGGATGCCGTTGCTTATCATCGTGCAGTAACAGCGTTTCAAAACCAAGATTATAAAACTTATATAAAAGAACAGATTCATTTTTGGGAGTTGCGACTTGAATTAAGAGATAAAGAACAATCGCCCCTTCCGATTTACAATACAATTGGATTTAATCCTAGTAAGCAGGAACAGTTAGAGTATAAAAATGTCAAACAATATTTAATGGAATTTCGTTCTTTAGAGGAGAAGGGTCGCTATCAATTAGACGATATTTTACAAATGCAGAATCGAATTTTTTGGATGGAATGGACAAAATATAATGAACCGATGCTTTACTGGTTGCCATTTCTATTTTCAATCTTGCTACTATTTATCAGTCCTATCCTTTTAGACGATTGGAAGCATCGAAGTATATTAGGGGTGAAGCCGATTCGTCAGTGGAAATATTTATTACAAAAAATCAGTAGTTACTGGCTGGTGAACATGGCGCTTGTAATTCTTGTTTTATTTGTAGTTTCCCTAGTACAGAGTGTATCTTTTGGCTGGGACGCCCTCACTTCGCCGTTACTTGTATTTCGTGGGGAAGAGGAGGTTCTCATGCTTCCGTTTCAATTTATCGGGATTGTCCTACTCTTTGCAGCGTGTGTTCTCCTATTCTTAATCAATCTCGTCGCATGGTGTAATCAGTTGAGTAGAAATAAGATGGTAGGGTTCATCGCAGGGCTGATGGTTATTTGGGCAGAGCCTATCTTCCGTTCCATGAAGATTTATCCTTCTTTTGCAGACAAGTTGCCACTGTATTATGTGAACTTTGGCTCTGTCATCCAAGGAATGAAAGATGATTTTTATGCGACAGGTACATTTACGATTTCAAACGGATGTGCCAGTTTACTTGTAGGAGCGTTCGTGTTCTTCTTATTCACGGTTGGAACTTCTTGTTGGCAAGAGCGTCAGATACGAGGGGGTTCGGTATGAGTAGATGGGTTCAGTTAGATAGAATGCATTTAAAGAAAAGAGGATTTTTCTATAAGATACCGCTTCTTATCTTAGTAGTTGCCACGCTTGTCATGGGATATCATCACGTTACAGGAAAACCGGCCTTAAGAGATGTGATAGAACGACAATTTGCTCAGATAGATAATCTGAAAGATTCATTTGAGAACCAGGTGACAATTGATGAAGATACAAAGAAAGAGATGGATACTACTTTCCAGGCTCTTTACCAAACCTATGCGAAAGAAAATGGGATTTATACAGTGAAGGGGAAAACGGAGCGGCTACTTCCGATTTATGAAAAGCGATTGAAATTGGTGGAATCTCTTCTAAGGCGTGCCCCAGAAGAATGGGCGGATTCGCTAGAGAGTCCTATGCAGATTAAAGCTAAACTCCAATTATTCCATTATTTAGTTGAAAAAGAGATATCCTACCAAACCTATTACCAGTATGGTGATTTTATACAGACGATTTTCCAACTTCTTGGTTACGGTATCCTTGTCTTCTTTTTCCTTGTGCAAGTAGGGGGATATTTAGAAAGAAAACAACGGCACCGAACGCTACTAGAAGTAGTGCCAATTTCTAATAAAGAAGAATTATTGGCAGAAACGCTCTATTCTTTGAAATACTTTTATGCTTTTCCTAGTCTGCTGGTGATTCTGCCTTTTGTGGCTTATGGATTCCTAATTCAAGAGAATGTTTTTTTGTTTCCTGTATCGTATGTTTCTAATGGGGAAACAATCTTTATTTCAGCGATTCAAGGGATTCTACTGGCGATCGGATATCCATTATTAGCAATTGTTGGGTTATTCATTGCACAGATGCTGCTCTTTTCTTTGATTAAAGATACGATGGTATCGACGATTGTCCTCTTTATTCTTGGATGTTTGAGTATTGGAGGATATTCGTTAGGGACTATTTTACCGATTAGTTTGTTACCAGCTCTACAACAGGGAGTACCGCTTGTGATAGGAGCTATTGTAGGAGTGGCCTTCTCCATTTTGTTTATTGGCATAAGACTAAAAAATATAAGGAAGTGAGGAACTAAGAAATCCTCACTTTTCTTTTATTTTCCGTCCAAAGTCCTATACACATTAGATTAAGACGATGTTAAACTATGAGCATAATAATTTGAAGTGGAGAGATTTAGATGAAGGTGATTTTCCAAAAATTTAAAAAAGAGGTGTTCGTGACTATTGCGATTTTAACATTAATTGCGACCTCTCAATTATTAACAAGTATTGTCAATGCAGAGATTTTAGACTATTTAGTAAAAATGGATATGAACGGGTTTATCCGTGAGACGATTCTTTTAGTCGCAATTTTTGCTTTATATTTGTTGTTTACCTATATGTTGATTCGCTATCAAGCGTTCTTTGAACAAAAGGTAGTTACTTGGTTACGAGATCGAATTAGTCATGCCATAAAGAACACTTCTTATGAACGCTTTTATGAGAAAAATAGTCAAACCTATATTTCTTGGTTTACAAGCGATATGGAACAAATCAGAACAAAAGCTTTTACGCCTACGGTTGAAGTCGTTGGGGGAGCCATCTCTGCTGTATTTTCTGCGGTAGCGCTATTTATGTATCATTGGTCTATTGTATTATTAACCGCTTTTTGTATTATTTTGATGGCAGTATTACCCGCATTGTTTTCTGGAGAGTTAACAGCTAAAACGATGAAAACATCTGAAGAAAACGAGCATTTTTCAAAACATGTTTCGGACTTATTAAGTGGATACGATACTTTATTCGTATTTAGAAAATTGAACTATTTGACTCAAAAAATCCATGAAAGATCTGTCAAAGTTGGAGATACACAACGAGATTTTAGTAAAACAATGGCAAAAGTTGCCGTAAGTGGTGGAATTAGTAATTTATTTTGCCAAGTTTCTGTCTTTGTTTTAACAGGATATCTAGCCTATATCGGAGAAGTGAGTATCGGTAGTATCATTGCGACAACAGGCCTTAGCGGAATCATTTTTAATGTTCTTGGAAATATCAGTCAGAAAATCGGTTCGATTAAAAGTACAGCTCCTCTCTTTGAAAAATATGAACTACTTGAGTCTGCGCAAAATAATGAGAATGTGGATAAAGAAGATTCTCATACGTTAATTGAAGTAACAGATGTCTCTTTCAATTACGGAGAAAAGGTGATTTTAAATCATGTGTCTCTTGGATTCAACGAAGGACAAAAATACGCGATTACTGGTGAAAGCGGAACAGGGAAATCAACGCTATTAAATATTATCGCTGCTAAATTAACGGAGTATTTAGGAGAAGTAAAATTTGCTGGGGTCGATGTGAAGAAACAATCCTATGATGAGTTATATCGTCAAATGGTCTATATCGCCCAAAAGCCACATATCTTCACGACAACCATTCGCGAAAACGTAACGCTCACAGAAGAGTATACGGACGAAGAAGTTTGGGCATCCCTTGAAAAAGTCGGACTCGCCACGATCGTACGAAACTTGCCACAAGGATTAGACACCGTTCTAGGCGATGGCGATTCAAATCTATCTGGCGGCCAGTTGCAACGAATTGCCTTTGCACGTGGACTTATAAAAAAACCAAAAGTCTTCTTACTGGATGAGGTCAGCTCCAACTTAGATGAAAAGACGACGGTTGAGGTGTTGAAACCTATCCTAGAAGATAAGAGCGTGACCGTTCTATGGGTAACACACCATCTTCCTGAAGCCTTAAAAGAAAATATCGATCAAACGATTCAGATGAGTGAATTGAATCATGTAAATTAAAGAAAATGAAGAGCCTTCCTACTGTTAAATAGGAAGGTTTTTTTGATGTAATATTCGATTTAATGCGATTTTTTCTTTGAAAAGAGCCAAAAATGATGTAATAAATGAAAAAAGTATGACTAAGAATCTAAGAAAGTTCTACGAAAACGTTACAGGAAGATATCGAATATTGCAGAAACATATGTTCTTGTCATTTGTTTGTAATAATAACATCAGAAAAAGTCAAAAAAATTAAGTGACCTTAACAAAGGGCGTAAAATCAACACTTTCATTTTTTTTCATGGTAACATAATTGCATTCATTAAGTTCGCGGCTCAAAAAATTTATGCGAACGAGATTTTTGAATTCTATAAAAGAGTCAAAAGTCGGAAAGGAAAATATGAAACCAATCAAGAAACGATTGATGATGGTGACAGCATCACTTGCACTATTTGGCTATGCAGGTTTTACAGCAAATTCAGCAAGTGCAAATGAAGTAGAATGGACAGCACGTACTGTTGAACAAGTAAAACAAGATGTGAAAAAAGATGACAAAGGGGTACAAGAGTACACAATTAAATGGGGAGATACTTTATCAGTAATCTCTGAAGCAACAGGCGCTTCACTAGATTCACTTGTTCAAGTAAACGAGATTCAAAATGCGAACCTTATTTACCCAGGAACAGTATTACGCTTCTCAGCAGACCAAAAAGAAGTGACTGTCAATAATGGCTCTCAAGAACATTCTTACCGTGTTCAAGATAACAAAGAAGTTAAAGAAGTAGAGAAGTCAGAAGCAACAACTTCAGCAAGCAATGAGACTGCACAAGCAACTCAAGCAACTGAAACAACACAAGCTGCTCAAACGACTCAAGCTGCTTCATCAAGCCAAAATGGCTACTACTTAACAGTAGAAGCTACTGCTTATTCATATAATGAAGCTGGTTTATCAAGCTACACTGCTGATGGAACAAACCTTGTGAATGAACCAAATGTGATTGCGGTTGACCCAAGTGTCATTCCATTAGGATCATATGTTGAAATTCCAGGTTACGGTATTTTCCGTGCTGCAGATACAGGTGGCGCGATTTACGGAAACAGAATTGACGTTCACTTAGTGAATTTAAATGATGTTTATAACTTCGGACGTCGTACAATTACTATTCGAGTATTACAATAATCACTGAATAGAACTTAACTTAACTTTTTGAGGAGTCGGGCTTACTAGACCCGGCTCTTTTTTAGTTCAAAAGAAAGTTAAGAAAAGGTAAGACCTGACTAGAAAACTAGGAAAGAGTTTAGAACTATGGTATATTAATACCATCGATTAAAAAAGAAACCAATAGGAGAGGGAATTTTATGAAGAAAAAATTCACAGGAATGTTAGTGCTTGCTTCAACTTTAGCATTAGCAGCTTGCTCAAATAATACGAATTCAGAAACAATTGCTACTACAAAATATGGTAATGTGACAAGAGAAGAATTTGTGAATGCAATGAAAGATACCGTTGGGGAACAAACTTTACAACGTTTAGTCTTAACAAAAGTGTTAGAAGGATCAGTAGAAGATTCTAAAAAATTAAAAGAAGATGCTGAACAAGAAGTTGCTAAATTAGTAGCTCAATATGGTGGTGAAAACGGCATGTTAGCTGCTTTGAAACAAAGCGGAATCGCTTCAGTAGATGCATACCGTCAAACTATTTACTTAAACAAATTAATGACGGCTGCTGTTAAAAAGGCTGCAGCATTTACAGATGAAGATATTAAAAAATACTACGATGAGTGGGAACCACAAATCAAAGTACAACATATCTTGATTGCTGCTAAAGCAACCGCTTCTGATGAAGAAAAAGCAGCTGCAAAAGCAAAAGCAGAAGAATTAATTCAAAAATTAAAAGATGGCGCTGATTTCTCAGAATTAGCAAAAGAAAACTCTGCCGATACAGGTACAGCTTCTAAAGGTGGAGAAATCGGACCTTTCAAACGTTCAGATATGGTGAAAGAGTTCTCTGAAGCATCTTACAACTTGAAAAATGTAGGAGATATCACAGAAACTCCAGTTGAAACTCAATTCGGTTACCACATTATTAAGATGTTAGACAAAGGTGAGAAGAAACCATTTGATGAAGTGAAATCTCAAATGGAAGATGAAATGTTACAAGCAAAATTAAAAGATTCAGCATACTTACACCAAACAATGGTGGATTTATTGAAAGGTGCTGACGTGAAAATTTCTGATGAAAGCTTACAAAATGCATTGAAGAACTTCTTAGATGCAGCTGATTCAACAACAACATCTTCTAAATAATTCTTATACAGCATTTGCTGATAACGAAAACGAAATTTTCCTCGAGGGGCTATTTAAAATAGCTTCTCGAGGATTTTTTATGAGCAGATTTGTGTTTTTAGTGTCTTTTCTGTTAAAAAGTGTCTTTACTTCATAGATAACCGTTGACATATTAGAGAATAGCTGTATAATTCAATCTATAACGCGATGAGATGGAAAGTAATCTTTGAGGCATTGGTAGAGAGCTTGGGGTTGGTGAAACCAAGTAGTGATAAGAAGATGAAAATGGCCATTGAGTGGACTTTTTGAGCTTGTGAAGTAAGGAAAGTACGGGGCGCCCGTTATAGCGACACGATTTCAAAGAAGAATCAATGGAATCGATTGAGGTTTATTCAGTGATGAATGAACGAATAAAGGTGGTAACACGGTATTATTGAAATGATCGTCCTTTGTCCATTTTGGGCAGAGGATTTTTTTATTGTGTTCGAAAAAATGAGGGGGAATGGGTAGACAATACAGGTTGATGAAAAATAATAAATACAATTATTGGAGGAAAAACAATGAAAATCAAACACTTATTTTTAACGGCAATTGCGGCGATCACATTAGCTGCATGTGGCAGTCAAACATCAAAAGAAGAAGTAAAGGAATCTACTACTGAAGCAGCTCAAACGGTTAAAGTTGCAGTTGTCGGAAGTGCAGCCCATGAATTATGGGATTATGTTGCTGAAAAGGCGAAGAAAGAAAACATTAATATCGAAGTTGTAGAAATGAACGACTATGTTTTACCAAATACAGCTTTAGAAGAAGGTTCAGTTCAAATGAACGCCTTCCAACACCGTGCATACTTAGCGCAATGGAACAAAGATAAAGGGAGCGATTTAAAAGAAATCGGAACAACTTTCATCACACCATTATACTATTTCTCAACAAAATATAAATCATTAAAAGATTTACCTGAGAAAGCTAAAGTTTTAGTTCCTAAAGAGGTAGCGATTCAAGGTCGTGCATTAGTAGCGCTACAAACTGAAGGATTAATTACATTGAAAGAGGGCGTTGGAACAAAGGCGTCACTAGCAGATATTACAAGCAACCCTCGTAATTTAGAAATCATCGAAGCAGAATCTGCTCAAGCTCCTCAAATGTTACAAGATGTGGATGCAGCTTCTATCAATGGTTCAATGGCTCAAGATGCTGGATTGAAGATTGAAGATAACATCTTTACAGATGCAAACCATTTAGATACGATTCCAAAAGATCGTTATAACATTATCGTTGTGAATGGAAAAGATGCAGACAACCCAGTTTATAAAAAAATCGTTGAATTATACCAAACAGACGATGTTGCTAAAAAAATGGATGAAATCGGTCCTGGACAATATTTCCCAGTTTGGAAATCTGAAAAATAATCAAGTATAGAACGAAGTTGCTTTCTTTAACGTTTCATAACGTTTCATAATGATTCATATCCTATAATGACAGCGTTTCTGTGTCATGTTATATCATACGTTTTCTATTTATACGGAACAAATACGGAACAAAAAAAGGCTGCCGAATTGGCAGCCTTCTTTATATTATTTAACTGTAATTAATCCTTCTGGCTCAACTGTAAAGTCGGGCTTGTCTGCCATTGTTCCGTCTTCGCTGATATAGTACCATCCATCCTTGCCTTTAATGAATGCGTTCGATTCCATGAATCCATTATTTGTGTTTAAATAGTACCATTTATCGTAATACTTAACCCAACCAGTAGCCATACTGCCGTTATCGTGGAAATAGTACCATGATCCTGCAATATTCTTCCATCCGACAGCCATTGCTCCACGATTGTCAAACCAATACCATTGATTATTAATCTTTCTCCATGTGTTCATTAAGCAATATCCACGTTCATCAAACCAGAACCATTCCGCACCGACTTTACGCCATTTATTTGCAGGATAAGTTCCGTCTGATTCACGATACCACCAACCCGTTGAATTTTTCACCCAACCTTCAGGACTTTGACCTTCACTGTTAAGCATTTCCTCGACGGTTGAGCCTAGAGTAGCGAAATACTGCATACGATTAACGAAATATTCTTTCACGTTTTCAGTCGTTCCGCCGTGTAATTCTAGTGAACGGTGTGGACATGTAGTAGACACAAACTCATGATGTAGTCTTACTGTTTGTGTATTGATTGGCAATCCATAGAACAATAAATCTTCAGTAGCTTGCATGAGTGTCATATCTTCATTTTGAAGGAATTCCTCGTCACTAACTTTCAAG
The DNA here is from genome assembly GCF_001806915.1 of Granulicatella sp. HMSC30F09. NCBI lineage: Bacteria > Bacillati > Bacillota > Bacilli > Lactobacillales > Carnobacteriaceae > Granulicatella > Granulicatella sp. HMSC30F09. The sequence goes on from NZ_KV786423.1 coordinate 59,981, forward strand.
CTCTCACACACTTCATATCCAATCGAACGGCAATTACTCCACCAGTCTCCAGTGTGATAGCCGATATTGAATGTATCAATTACTCGAGCAATAGTATTGCGATTGCAATAGTAGTGTGCAATTCCTAGTGCTTTATCACGATTGCGTAACCAATCAATGTACTCTTCTGGTGTCATACTTCCCGCATCGTTGTGAATTACAACAAATTCCAAATTGACTAATCGTCCGCTGTTGCTCATTAAAGTTTCATTGATTTTTTTAACCATATTAAATCCTCTTTTCGTTTGATTTACAATGAAATAGGCAACCACGATTGTAGCTGCCTAATAATTTTATTGATTGTTCGGACGGTCATAAGTCATTGCACGAGTGCTATCACTTACTCCGCTAGTCGTAGGATCGTTAACAACACCCACAATTACGAAAACTGCAAACAGTGCATTGATGAATACTAGCAGCTTATCTGTAGTATCTCCAAGCTCCAATCGGATATTAAATACTGCTAAGAATGCCTGTAATAGCAATGCTAGAGCAGGCACGAGTGTAATCCAAAATGTTTTATTTAAAATGCGTACTTTCCAATTAATCATCATATTTTTCTACCTCTTTCATAATTAATTTTTTAATTTTTGTTTCTTGATTCTTTCTCATTTGATTAATGTATGGCTTCATAGCTTCTGGGAACGGCAATCCAAGCGCCTCCCAGTTTTCCATTAAGGAACCTATGTAGCTAACGATAAAGAATAAACAGGCTGTAATGCCAAGCTCGCGATGACCAAGTGCGCGTGCGTATAGTGCTATAACCATCACGACAGCTACACCAAAGAAATGACGAAGCAAGCCGTTAGTACTTGTCTTGCTGTCAAATTTTTTTAATTTGAAGGCTTTGATGTATCCAGACAGAATGTCGAAGAATACAAGCCAAAGCAATATTTGAATGTATGGACTTTTAAAAAGCGATTGAAGATGTTCGTTTAAAAGTCTTAATTCAATGTCGTTTGCCATTATAATTCCATAACCTCTACGACTGTTTTATATTTTTTGATTTCTTCACGCTTATTAGAATTCTCTTGCTCTAAACGTTGGATTTCATCATTTAAACTCTGAACTTTTTGCTCAAATTGGGCTTTTTCTTCTCCGAGTTTATTGATTTCGTCTTGTTTAATTTTTACTTTCGATTCTAATGCTGTGATTTTTGTTTTAATTGTCTCTAATTCCATAGGTATGTGCCTCCTTAAATTTTAAATGTTACATTATCTAAATTTAACCACTTTGAATCTACATTGCCTTTTACGACTACGTTTCCTGAAGGATAAACCGCGATAATAGCGAGTCCGTAACTATTATTTAATCCTGTCTTAAATATTCCAGATCTAGGTCGATAGCCTTCTGGCAGATTGAATATAACTGATTCAGTCTTTGTGTTTCCGTCTTTACAGGTCCCGCGAATAAATACCATCCCATCACTAGTCTTAGAATACTGAACGTTACCATAGTCGGTATAGTGTTTCCATCCTTCTGTTAATGTAGCTGTTTTCCAAGATGTTTCTACTTCGTTTGTAGATACTATAACCCAATTCTTCCAGATTCCAGATTCGCATCGTCTCATGAAAATAGAATCTTGATTGAAAGGGATATATATTTGAACGCAGAAATTATTATCTGTACTGTGAGTAGTAACATTCACATATCCATAATTATTTGTTCCTGTCGGATTATGCTGCACACCAAAAGCATGGTAGCACCCTGCTGTTCTTAAATTATTAAGATCTCCATTATATTTTAACGACTTACCATCTCTAGATGTGAGTGCAAATTCCTGGATTGGCTTTCCTCTGGACATAAGACCATCTTCAACATTTAAGCTACTATGGAACGCAACTGGAAGGAATGACTCAAAATGTCCATCCAATTCTGGGAATCCACCAATTGCAGCGCGATTGTCACCCCAAGCCCACAATACTCTGGATGAGCGTACTACAAGCACAGAGTCTACTAAGTCGCTCAGTTTATCCTGGATTACTAATCTCACATTATATGCCTTAGAAATCTCATAGAATGATCCGCAGTCAATTTGGCGGTTAATCCGTTCTGTACTCTCATTCGTGAGATTTACGGCATCAATCCATCTATTAGCCTTCTTAGCTGAATACTGGATTTTAAGAGTATAAGGATTTCGATTAATTCCATCAATCACTAATGGACTTACATTGGCGGCAACTGTTGCGATGATAGTTTTATTAGTACCGTTACCTGTTCTATTGGCCAGGAAGCCTATAATTTTAGGTGCGTAGTAATCCCATACTTTGATAGTTTTTGACTTTGTCGCGGTTCTTCCGCGTGAGTCAGTAACTTTAGCCGTAACTTCTAAATTACCAGCTTTGTTTGCTGGAAAGTCTCCTATTGCTGCTCTAACCACTAAACTATCCACAGTTAACTCAGTAGATACGATAGTTGAGCCATGAGTGCCTGCTGCGTTATTTGCTTCAACTCTCATGACAGATTTATCTTTTACAAAATTGCCAACAGGAATGAATTCTGCTAATTGTGCTGTTCTTTCAGTAATCGTGACATCTTCAAGGGTAGGAACGATAGAAGCAGGAACTTTAATGCCAATTCCTCTCTGATATACATCGTTTCCAATCTTGCCATTGCCTTTGAATGTGCGTACACAGACATCTAGAAGTCCAGTATCGCTGTTAGTGATACGTGCTGCATAATCTATTGGAACTGTGAACTGCACATTTGAATCATGTCCAGTTCTTAAATCAATCCAACCGCTGTCGTTAACTTGCCACCAGACTTGATGCCTAAACTCGTCAACTTTTTTATTGATTTTGATAGTCACTGGCTGCCCAAGTTCTGTAGCAGTAACTGAGCCGATAGCACTGGCGCGTGGGATATTTGTTAAATCAAGAGCTCCACTGAACCAGTTAATATCTCCTTGATCTGCAACATTCAAAATTCTTGCCAAGAATGTGATTGTTTTGCTGCCGTCATCGTTGTGAGGGATTGTAATAGTTCCACTGCCTAGAAGCACTCTGTTTGTATTTCTTAAATCAAAGCTTACATACTTATTAACTACTGTCTGGCCGTTAATCGTAGCTTCTGCCCACGTCTCATTATTTAAGTCATAAACCCAAGTACTACCTCTCTCTAACCACAGATTATACTGAACTGGTGAATCATTGTTCTCAATGCTGTAAGTAGTCTCAGTAACTTCCATTGCAAGCTTTGCATATCCGCTACTAGTATATTTCTCTATCCTAACCATTTACAGCACCTCCTACGTATGATATTACAGTGAACTCGTTATCGTATTTTTCAAATATATGATTGGCAATAGTAACGGAATTCCAGAATGTGGCGCTAACAATATTCATTTGTTGGCCAGACACATACGCTACGACACGGCCCGAATCGATAAATTCCATGCGCTCGTTTGTGTATCGAGTTTGCAATTTATTACCATTTTTCCCGATGAGCATTCCATCTTCATCAACGTTGAAATATGTTGAGAGAGCATTAAGAAGAACTCTTGATTGCTCGATGTTAAGCTCTACTGCTTTTGTTCTCTGACCCAGTCCTCGAATCTCTTCCGCAGTCTCTTGAATTCGCTTGTAAGACTCTTCAAGACTGCTGAATCGTCCAGTTAAATCTCTGAATGTGTCTTCTGTTACTTGAGATTTATTGATAATCTCCATGACCTTAGCGTATTGGTTAGCGTGTTCCCTATTACGATCTTCAAATTCTTTTTGAAGTCGTTCCAGCTCTTTGTCATCTTTGTTTAAAACAGGCTTCCATTCGCCATTTGTGTAAATTTTTGGAACATCCTTTCCAGGAATGCTCGTATCAGTCCACAAATCTCCAGGACTAGGATTTGTTGGAGGAGTTGGCCCTATTGATTTGTTAACAATAAAGTCTTTGATAACAATCGAGCTACTTGCAACAACTTGATTTCCTTCGATGGCTTCACAGATAAAGGAGGCTTCCCTATCAACATCGTTGACAGTAATTGACAATTCATTGCTGCTACTTGTGTGTTGTTGATTCCATGTAGCATCGTCTGTACCATATTTGCTCACGCGTTTCCATCGAAAGGAAAAACGGTTATTCATTGGAATGTCCATCTTACTGACACTGGCAATTAATTTAGTCGCTATATTGCTGTTCTGGAATATTACACCATCCGTAGAATGGATTGTCATTACAAATGGCACTTCCGTAAAGTCAAACAAGCGTTCTTTAACCAATGTACTCAAACGCTGCACCCTCTCAGAGATTGTGTCTGGATTTTCAACAACATTAGTAATTGTAACTTTACCGATGTTAGGCTGGGACAGTTGCTTTTTCAGTTTAGCGATGCGAGCTTCAATCTGAATAGCTGGCAGATAGTCATTATCCACGATAGAGGCACTGTCACCGATAGAGGTGCCTTCTGGAAGTAGAGTGATATCTACTTCATAAGTAGCCTCTGGATAAGCTCTTTTTTTGAGCTGTAGCATCGTCTCTTTAAAGAGTTCTTCTTGAGTCTTAGCTTCACTCTGGTAAGTATCTACGATGTAACCACCATCTCTTTCAACGTTATCATGACGGCTCCAGCGTTTGCCTTCCAGGATGTCATGAAGAGTGTCTCCACCCACCCAATAGCGGCCATCATCGTATTTATATCCTTGCAGTGTTAATCCGTCTGCACCGTGAGCTCTTAACGCTGTAGCAAGATGTTCAATGCTTTCTTTCTTTGTAATCTTACTTACGTTAATTCCATACTCTAGACGAATCTTCTTATCCTCTCCAATTCTTTTGTGAAAGTTCACTAGTTTACGATGTACTTTGCCATGAACGAATTCATAGCTGAAGCTCAGCTCTACATCAAATGCTTTAGCAATCCTTCTCATGCGTTTAACGGCAGTCTCGAAGCTTTCAACCTTAATGCTGCGCTTGCTACTATCTGGAACATCGTTCACTCCGATTTCCCAGCCAGAATCTAAGGAAGCAGCAGCAAAGTACTCTTTGAGAGTCCTAGAGGTGCCGTCTAGTGGCCACACTGTTTCTCCAAGCAAATCAAGGCCACCGTCTTCACAGTAGAATGTCTTACTGTCGTTATCTTGCTCAATCGATACAATCTCGAAGCCTCGTGTCTGAGTTCCGTCTATAACGAATACATAACAGCCATTGATGATTTTCTCAATCTCTGGATTGCCGTCCTTGTCTACTGTAAACTCATAGGTTCCAATTCCAGTGTCTAGATCTTGTTCAAACCAATCATCATACGCGATTAAACCGCCAGCTAAGTCAAAGCTTAACTGGCAGAGTGTTTCGTATCGTCTATTTGTAATTGTTATCATATCCACCGCTCCTTAAATGTAGCATCTACGACTGGAATCTTATTGTCATCGCCAAGAATAGCGACTTCTGTAATTCCAGTTTGGATAGAGAACACTTGGCTTGCTGCATTGATGTACTTACGTTCACCGTTGATAGTGAGCTTGTTCTCAGCACTATCAAACACAACTAAGTCATTAGTATTAATCACTGCTGGGCCATTCTCGTAGCCGTACTGCACTATCTTTCCATTAGGATGGGCGAAAGATATCATCTTATACGCCTTTTCTGCAGTGAATTTGTAAATAGGATATACAGGAGCTGTTCCCTCATTGTTGAAGATTAGCTTGTTCGATTCTCTTCTTGCAGCCTTTTCAGTTTTCGAGATTGCAAAAGGATTGAAGCAGTGAATTTCAAATGAGCCTTCTGAATATCTGAATGTAATCAGATTGTAGTCAGTAGTTCCAGCCACGATGCCCTCATAATACACCTCTGGCTGATAACCAAACTCAAAGCGACTCAATCCAGGCACTAGCAGCGCACGTTGAAGAGCAATCTTGCTCTTCTCAATGCGATCACCTAAAAGAGTGAATTTGACTTTAATCACTCTTTTTCCGAATCGTCTACGAATAAAACGCTCACCATCAGCAAGAACATACTTATTAGAAGTGGTGCTAATGCTTGGACTGAATCCAAAATCAATATTATTAATTATTAATAAATCGCCAAGCTCTTGGCCATTAACTTTGAAGCTAAACATTAGCGTTCACCTCTCTTTCTATTCTCTCTTCTATTGTTTTTTGCTTGCTCGTCTGTTACATAAGGTGTAATTTGTTTTCCTACTTTCTTCCCATCTAACTCTACAGTAGTGTGGAGTTCTACTACTTTGATATCTGTTTCTGCATCGTCTTTGACTTTTTCTGGCTTCCATGCGCTCATTTGAGCAGCTTGCTGCTTAGATAACTGAATTCCACCAGCTACAGCCACACTGCTGCCGATTTCGACATCATTGAACACTTGATTATCAAGATACTTGTCTACTACATCGTTAATACCTTCTGCGATAGCTTGAACAGTAGTCTTAACACCTCGGAAGCCGAGCTGTAAACCTTCTTGTAAGCTGTCCATGATTGCATTTCCGTGTGGGATTAATAATCGTCTGTCATAGCTGATTGGGCCTTTGTGTTCAGCAATCCAGTTAGCAATGCCCCCAACAAAGTTCTTAACGCCCTCGAACGCTGATTTTATACCGTTTAAGAATCCGTTGATGATAGCACTACCTGCTGACCACAAATCAATATGGCTCAAGTTTGAAACAATCTCGCCACCCATATTCACTATCTTGCCAAGTACTTCTGGAATCATTTTGGCTATACCTTTGATTAAACTAGATATAATTTGCACACCAGCGTTCAAGATTTGAGGCAAGTTGTTCCAGATTGTAGTAACTAGATTAGTAATCATATTGATTCCTGTGTTCACAATGTCTGGAATTCTCTGGATGATTCCACTGATTAAGTTACGAATAACTTCAAATCCAGAATTAATAAATTGAGGCGCGTTGCTGTAGATTGTTTGTAGCAGCGATGAAACTAAGTCAATTCCAGCTTGTAAAATGCCTGGAGCTGCTTGAACCAATCCATCAATTAATTGGAACACAAAGTCTATACCAGCTTGTAAGATTGATGGGCCGTTCTGCATAAATGCTTCAACAAGTCCATTAACGATATCACTTGCAATGTTCAACAGTTCTGGGATTGCTGCTAGAGCGCTGTTGTAAATACCCATGATCATATCTTGCCCCATTTGTAGCAAGCCTGGCACTGAGTCCATGATTGAACCCAAGTTCTCTCCTATAGCTTCTTTGGCCAAGTCAAAAGCTGATTTTAGAATGTCTGGCACACCTTTAACGATATTCCAGAGCATTGGCAAGAAGTTGTCTACAAGGAATGTCTTCGCAGTATCTACTAATGCTCTTAGAGATGGCCCTAAATCCTCTCCAAGTGCCAAATTGCCGAGCAAGTTATGTGCTGCAGCCTTCATCGCGTTAAATGAACCAGTAAAAGTCGTTGAGGCTTCTTTTGCAGTAGTTCCTGTAATATCGAGATTCTCTTGAATCGCATGGATAGCTTGATACACATCATTCAGATTGTTGATGTCGTATTTAGTTCCAGTGAGCTTCTCTGCATCTTTTAATAAGCGCTGCATTTCTTCTTTTGTACCACCGTAACCGAGTTTTAAGTTGTCCAACATGGTATAGTTTTGTTTAGCAAATCCTTGATAGGCCGTCTGAATGCTTTCCATTGAAGTACCCATCTTGTTTGAGTTATCGGCCATGTCAATCATCGCCATGTTGGCCACTTCTGCAGCTTTCGCAGTATCTCCACCTAATGATTGAAGCAAACTCGCACTAAATCCTGTCACATTTTCCATATATGCGTTAGCAGATAATCCAGTACTTCTGTATGCTTCTTTTGCGTATCCTTTAACGATATCTGCACTACCTTTAAATAGTGTTTCGATACCACCTAAAGACTGTTGCAAGGCAGCTCCTTCATTTAGTGCAGCAGATATACCACTCTTAATAGCCGCACCAATTCCAAGTGCTGCAGCGGCTTTCAATGCCGCACCCTTAAATCCGCTCATGAAGCTGGTTCCTGATTGTTCTCCAGAGCTTGCTGCTTCTGGTCCCATTGCTTTTTGAATCATGCCCTTAATTCCTTGCGCTGATGGGATAATTTGAACATAAGCAGCCCCTAATTCTGTTGCCATTATTCATCATCCTTTCTTAACAATTTCTCTCTTTCTTTTAAGAAGTCCTCGCTTGATTCAAATCCAATTAAGTCGCTAGTTTTCGCTTTTTCTTGAGAGCCTATCAATGTAGCAACCATTGACTTAGGATAGTTGCGACCGTTCATGCCATCTTTTGTCTGCTGCCATATCAACACGTTTAATTTGTCCTGTATTCCAGCGAGCAGCATAGTCTCAAACGGAACTTCGATATCATTCATCTTCATTTTGATTCTGGAATTTTCTCTCAGACCAAAAGAAAAAACGGCCACCATTTTTAATGGCAGCCGTCTGTAATCGTATATTTGATATGTTTCAGCAAGATCACAGATAAGCGCGTCTTCATCAGTCGCTATCATTTTAGCGAGGATTAAGATTTTTTTAATTCTTCATTTTCGAAAAGTGCCTTGATAGTAGTAACTACATCATCTTTTGAGACTAGTCCATGCTCATTGCGCATACTATCAATGAATGCTTTAGCCTCATCCTTAAAGAGTAGCTCTACCAAATCTGGAAGATATAACACACTTTTTTCGACTTTTGAAAGTGCATCTAAAAAATCGTAACTCTCAAGCAATTCTTTAGATAGACTGTAATTGAATCCTGCTTCTGTTGTTCCTGTAATCATTTAATTACCCCTTCTTTGAAATATATTCGTAGTGAGTGAATCCATCAGTATCTGGGAATGCAGATACAGTACTTTCATAACCGTGTGTGTTAGAGTCTGAGTATTCAATTTCACCCATTTCAGTCAATTTAGCAATAGGAATGACAACTCGTTTCAAGTATCCACCTTTTAACACAGAATCGATAACCATTGCTTGCTCTTCAGCTTCATCTGAACCTACTTTAATTTTGATACCTGTTTCAAGAGATCCTTCAACATTTGACTTGCCATAAATGAATTTAAGAACATCAATGTTTAAAGCCTCGATAAATGTCATTTTGAATTTATCTGTCTTATCTTTTTGTGACGAATTAACAACAGCACCGCCCCATGCTTTGATGTCTTGAGTAGATGCTGTGTTTTCATTCTTAATTCCATCTTCTGAAATATATCCAAGATTTTTGAATGCTGCATCTAATTCAGATTTTGCATCTTCTGGTAATGCTGTTTTTAATGGCGCCACGAACACGGCACCGCCGACTTTAGGCTTTGCGGTAGTTACCTTTGTAACATCGTTTTTATTTTCTGCCATCACAATTCTCCTTTAATTAATAGTGTTTGATATCAAATACTGCTTGATATCTATATTTTTTACTTTCCGTATCTGTGTATATGTAGTCGCTATTAAGCGATACACTAGATACATCATCTAGTTCGACTAACATCTCAACTGCCAGCTTAACCGCTTCATTCAATTGTGCAGCCTTGTACAGACTTGAATCATAACTCTGAAATGCAATAGTTGAAGACTTGAGATGCTCTCTCTTTCCCCCTCCAGTTTGTTCGATTAATACGAACTTATCTGGCATCTTAGCTACGCGTTCCATGACTATTTTGCAATCAAGTTTAGTAGCTAAGAAATTACGGATTACTTCAAGAATCATCATCTCACCGCCTTCAGAAGAGTATTGTTTTTCTTATTGTCCATAATGGCCTTTACGGTGGAAGCTTTAACACTCGCATTGGCACGAGTCTTTCCTGCCATAGTAGATACTTCATATCCATCTCCAGCTCTCCCTCTGATTGCTTCAGCGCGATCTCTGAGCATTGCTTGCATCTCTTGTGAGCGCAGCATATCTCGTACACCTTTACTATTAAGTTTTAGCTTGAAATCACTCATATCGTTCCACCATCACTTTCTTATGCCAACGAGTAGGAACTAGCTCCTCAATCCCTTCCTGGACAGGGCCAAATGAACGGAACTTCTTACCAAGGAATTCGATAGTCTTATCTTCCCATTCGTGAGTGTCTCCTTTAGGAATCCCCAGCAGATAGACTGCTTTCTTCCCTTCAAGCTGCACTGAATTAATAACATCATCAGCACTTGCTGGAGCAGCAAGGACATCCTCTACTTGAGCAGCCTGCTCTTCGAAGATGTCAGCTCCAAATCCATCGCTGCCAGTTTTGACAGTTTGATATAGAGTGACTGTAATTCCTTTAATTTCCATAAGGCTCAATCACTCCAAATCTTTGAGTTGTTAGTTTCAATCGTTTCTTTTCTGACTCTTTAATGAAGATGCCGCCTCCTGGAATTAAATACGAGCCACTAACCGAGTAACCCATTGCGCTCTGTGCGAACTGTGTCATCGGCTCTTGATTCGTAGATGTCATTAGAGCGCGAGATACAACATCGACAGTCACAGACTTAACAACGTTTCTAAAGCTTCCGCGCTCTAGAATCATATTGTCCAAGTCTTTGCCGTATTGATAAGCCTCTTCACGCAGCATGTCTGATACTGTGTCAAGAAGCGCTTCTGCTCTTTCTCTCTCAGTAGGCTGCAGATTTCTCCACATCTTCTGTAAATCGTCTAAAGTAGCAAATGAAGCCATTACTCATCATCCTTTGCTTCTTTCGTTTTAGTTGTTTTCTTCTTTGGCTCTTCTAATGGCTCCCATGAGCCAGACAGAGTGCTGTCTGACTCAATGATGACACCATTATCTTTATTGATATATTTCATATCGCTGCCCTACGCTTCTTCAACGCGTGCGAAGGCTGTTTCATCTAAGATGCCCCATCCAATGCTTGCTTTTGTACGTAAGCACACTTCATTATGAGCTTTTAAGTCACGTCCAGCGCCGTCTGGATCACCAAATTGAATTACTTCTAATGAGATTGCGTCAGAATAACCCCATTTGAAGCTATTTGCAAAATCTCCAATGAGAACATGGTCTTTCTTAGCAGTGTTGCTGCCTGTTGGGATCATGTTTTTTGTTGAATCAGCAGCCATGGTAGCGAATACTTCTGGGCATTGTCCAAATTTGAATTCTGGATATTGAGTTACACCATTTTCTTTAACTTTTGCCATAGCACTTGTCGCTTGAGGAGAGAAGATGATTCCGTTAACTACTCCTCCAGTTGCTGTGATTGTGTTCGCTGCAGCATCGATATTACCTTCAATAGAACCTTCTGCATAAGTTACAACGTTAGTAGTTACTTGGCCATCAAATGAGTTAGTAGCTTTGAATGTTCCATCCGTCATTGATTTAGGCTCTAAACCATGGATAGCTGCGATATCAATCGCTTCTGCAAGTTTTTTAGCAAATCCTTCATTAAATGCTTCTAAGAAATTAATTTGTTTATCTTCACTCATTGTTAAGAATTTATCTGATACGCGAGCTTGATACATGATTTCATAAGGGCGAACTACTTTAGGCGCAATATCTGCTTTACCAGCTTTTACTTGCTCGCCTTCGCCAACGATTTGTGCATTTCCATCTAGGTTAAATACAAAGTATTCTTTTCCTTCTTGAGGAACTGGATCTTGTTTTGAAACTTTAGCTAATGCTGATTTCCCTTTTACTTTTGAAAATAATTCTTTTACTAATTGCGGTGGATATAATGTTCCTGCTTCTAATGCTGTTTTTTCTGCCATATTTATTTCCTCTTTTCTTTTGTTTTATTGGTTTAATTGTCGCAGTACTTGTCGCACTGCTGCTGTTCTTGAATCAACTTCTGGCTCATTCGATTTCATTGGCGCGATTACTTGTTTTTGTTTAACAAATGCAGATAATCGTTCTGCATCGGCTTGCAAGCTCTCTTCATCGCTTCCTTGAAGTCGTTCGGCTAAGTCGTAAGGTAATCCATTACGAACAGCAATTTGAGTCTTAAGCTGTGATGCCTTGTATCCGTCTGAGACTTTCTGCAGCTCCGCGAATTCTGCCTCTTTAGCGCTAATAAGGCCATCTTTCTCGATGAGCAGCTGATTATTTGCCTCGATTGTTGAAAGCAATCCAGCTCTTTCTTCTTCCAATTCCTTCACACGATTTTCAAGCTCTTCAGTTTTTGCTTGTGCGCGTTTAATTCGTTCACTAACAATCTTGTTAAGCTCTTCTTGTGTAAATGTTGTGTTTTCAGACATATAATGTCTCCTTTCCCTCTTTAACCTGTGAGTGCAGTAATTTTTTTATTTAAAAAAGCCGCTATAAAAATAGCCGCTTTTAGTTTAATAACTGATTTTTTGAACGCGCTTAGGCTTAGCCGTAGCGCATGCCCAGTGTGCCAATAGCGCACTGTCCATTAAGCTGATATCCATATCATCAAAGTGTGAACGATATCCGAAGCCACCATTCGAGCCAATATTTCGCTTGTCGCAGTTTGTTACAACCTTTGACAGCGAAGGTTGCCCAGAGTGGCAAATTGTTTTTTGGTAAATGCCTTGCTCCCATAGAGCATTAGCTACGATTATCTCTTTAACCGTTGGCAGCACGACATTTTTTATCCCATACTCTCTTAATTCGTCATATAGCACCTTTTGTCCAGAAGCGCCATCGATAACAACTTGAGCAACGTTTGCTTTTTTAATAAATGACACAATCCAGTCATTACCATTTCGAACAGATTGGCAATCAACAGCCTCAACGAATATATCTCCATAATCTGTCTTAACAGAGATACTTAATGAAACGTTCGTACCATCTTGACCATACTTAATCCCAGCGAATAGCTGCCCTTTAAATTTAGGCATTTCTTCAATTCTCAACTCTTCCCATTCTGTCTCTGAGATAGCTGATTTCTGGTTATATTTAGGCCAATAGCCAAGCCGCTGGATGTTTAAATCCAGCTTATCCTCACCAAGCTCTGCTTCGATTTTTCGTTCTGTCAAGTGATATCCTAAAGATGGATTCGTTTTATACCATTCTTCTTTATCTGTAATATCCTTCTCTTCTGGAACTGACCACTCCGCCCATCCAGAATACTTAGCTTTACCAAACAGGCATGCTTCCCTAAATTTAGAGAAAACAGTTCCACTGGAGACTGGTGTTGGAGGTGTTCCACATAGAATAGTGATAGGATTATCACTATCTGTGACTGTATATTTCAGAGCTGATTCTTGCTCTGTGGTGTACTCTTGCGCTTCATCAATAATTAAGATATCAAACCCCTCACCGAGACCACCGTTCGATGTTCTCGTTCTGAACTGGATTACTCCTTCAGTAGAGTACAGCTCAATACGTTCTTGACCTTTAGCTCTGATAGAGTTGAAGTCTTCTCCATCCTTATAACCCATTTTTTCAAGGTATTTTTTCACCTTTTCAAAAGATGAATGAGATGTGCTGATTCTGTGTGCCGTATGCAGGATGTTCAATCCTTTATGCAGCGCCCACAATTCAACTATGTAGAGAATCTCAGACTTTCCGTTTCGCCGTGGGATTGAATATCCGAATTTTTGATGAACCCACAAGCCTTTTTTATCTAAAGCCATAACAGGCTCCAGAAGCTTTTGTTGCCATGTATAACATGACAGTCCTGTCTTCTCGTATATCTCAATGGCTTCTTTAGCTAGAGAACGCTTTTTGACAAATGGCAAGAGGACAGCTTGTGTAGGAATTTGATTCCCATATTTCTTCCTAGCCACTCAATCATCCTTTCTATTTTCCAGCCTTTTTAGCAGCTTTGTCTTTTAATTCAAGATATGCTGAGCTCTTTTGATTTTTTTGATTTACAAAATCTTGTAATGAGATGTTATTCATTGCTGCTCGCCCAAGCTTCTTAACCATGGCTTGATATTCTCTTCTGTCTTCGGATGCTAGATTATCTGCCACATCACTCTCACGCTGCTTATTAAATGCAGCACGCGTATTAACCTCATTACTCCACTTCTTAGACCAGGCATTCTGCTTCTTGCCATCGCCTGGATGATAATCAATAGTGCATGTACATCTATCGTGCCGTCTGAACACATCTCTACTCACACCAGGATAGTGATACACACCCGCTATTCTGTCGCACCATTCGCAACAGTTACCATCCGTGCTGCGGATGATTTTCGGCTGCAGTCCAGCATTGTAATGAAAGTCAGCATTAATTTGAATATGCTTATCTACTACATTTTTGCTAAAATTCACTACTGGTTCGCCTAGAATCCATGAAACATCATCAAATGTATTCTCATAAGCTATGCGATTGATTAAGCTGTCTATTCTCGCTTGATTTATAGGCGCTTGAATCGACTTCAATCCAATTCCAGCTTCTTTGTTAAGCGTTTCTTGCACTCTCATAGCATAAGAACTAACCATCTTGTGGTTAGTTCCTAGTACATCGTTTAAGATACGCTCTGCAATGTTGTAATACATTTTTCCATCTGGTAGAACAGCACTGCTAATGTTCTGCTGTAGAGCCTCTGAGATTAGCCTTCCGAGCGATACGGCAAATTCATGCGCATCGATGAAGTTAGCTTTGCCATTTGTTAATAGAAGCAGCAATCTTTTTAATTCTGGATTATTCTCAGCAGCTGCAAAGAAATCTTTTTGAATTTTTTCAAGCAAATCTGGAACAATATCATCCATTCATATCAGCTCCTTTCACATTTATTGCTAACACATCATTATTCAGCAGTTTTATCTTCAATTTTAGTCTTATTCAACATTTCTGTGGCTTCTGCCTCGCTCATTCCTGTTGACATAAGCAGCGTGATTCCATTTTCTTTAGAAAGGACACCTTTCTGGTAATTACTTAGCAGTGAAGTTATCTCATAAGTTGAGATAATTCTATTTTTCTGTTTATCAGCTCCATGATCACTAACTTCCGTTTTTGGCTCTATTACCTCTTGAGCAGGTTTAACATCCATATTTCCTTTAATTCCGCTCAAATCGTAGATAATGTCTGGAGTCAAGAAGTTAGGCATTGCTTGATTAAATTTAGAAACGGCATCACCTAATAGCGATAGTGCCGACACATCCGCTTCGAACAGCGGTTCCCACTTGAGTACTGTATTAGAGAATTCTTTTCTCAAGTAGCGCATTTCATCGCGTAGACATACAGATACATACGCTACATTAAGAAGTCCAGAGCCTAGAGAACGCTGTGCAGCCTTCCCTGCAAGTCTTAAGTTCTCATGGCTTGCCTTGATAGCTTCAACGCTTGACGGATTGTCTGACACGAAGCCTAAATCATCAAGTGTTAATCCAGTCTCTCCAGCAAATCCAGCAGCAGCCATCTTGAGCTGCTCAACAAATGGAGTCATGCTTGCTGCAGTGAACTGCCCTACAGTAGGCTTATCTCTGTCATCGTCTTTAGTAAACATGATGAAGCTTGAAATAGTGGCTTTCCAGCTTTCCATTGGCTGTGCATCCTGGCTAACTCCAAGCACATACTTTTGAGGGAATGAATAGAACTCAGCAGTTACCTCTGAGCGCTCAATAGTGCGCTGTGCTGTCTTCTGATAATCAATTCCAGAGCGAGTGATACGAGAACGCCCAAACGGTCTAGAAGCGTCTGGTCTGTGAATTACTGGCACCAGTAATGGAATTCCAGTAGGATTTTCAATCGAGTAAGGCTCTTCATTGATTGGATAGAAGATTGTTTCTTCTGGAGTGAAATATGCCTCTAAGGTAGGAGTGTTGTTTTCTCCTCGTTTTAGCACCGCATAGCCTTCTGTTAATAGGTTAGTGATTGGATCTAACACACCAGTCGCATTGCTTGCCTCGATAACTTGCAAGCGTGGCATTCCTTCTTCATCCTTCGATATATAAATGAAGCAGCATGAACCAATCAGTGCAGATAGGATTGCTGAATCAAAGAAGATATCTGGATTGTTAAATCGGAATATCTCATTAGCGTTAAAATTGTCGTTTGCAAATTCTCTGAACACCAATCTATCGGCTAGGCTGTCTACTGCTTTTGTAGTCCATCCCAGAACAGTCTTATATTTATCTCTAATCTGTGCTGGAATTGTAATTCCATCCGAATTGTCAAGTTTCTGCATTGAATAATAGTCATATCGCATTAATACTCTGCTGCGATATAGATTCAGCTTGTTCTGCAGATATGCTTTGCCTTTTAGTTCCATTTCTTTCTCCTTTTCGTGTTTTTGGCGCGAGAAAATATGTACAGTGACTGCGTGAAGGTCGCGAGAGCTGCAGGGTAGGTACCCTCCCCCCTCTAGTCTGGAACGTAATTTGTCCAATCTTTAGTTTGTGGCAAATTTCGGTTCCCTACGGTTTGTTTGATTTCTCGTGCTTGATTGAATAATTTATCTGATTTCTCTCTATTACATGTCCAGTGAGCAAGCTGCAGGTTGGCTATGTCACTTGGATGTCCTCCCTTGTTTATCGGAATAATGTGGTCAATCACTGGTGATAGTGGATGCGGATGCTTCAATCTTGTATCGACAGGCTTTCCGCAAATTCCACAGATATTCTGAGTTTTCAGTATTATCTTCTTATTTTTCTCGTACGCGACTCTATGGGGGCCAATTCTATCTGGACGGACCATTTCAAATGCCATCTCCTTTCTTTTGAGGGTAGGTGGGTATTTTTTATTGTATAAACATTAAAAAAGCCACTATCAGAGCGTGTCTGTGCATATAGCTAGTGGCAGTTTGGCATCTTGTTTTAGGACTCTTCGGAGTCTTTTTGAATTTATCATATCTTATATTGTGTTAAATTCGAGCAACGCTCGTAATCATTGATATAACAATGTTTTTTTTACTTCCCTTTTTTGAATTTACATTTTCTCATTATGTTAAATTGAACATCATTATAAGTAGAAATCGTCCATCGATTTATCTTGTTGGTCTTGTTGAATCCCAATATATCGAAGTGTAATATCTGGACTTGCGTGGTTAAATAGGACCATTAACATCGCTACATCTTTATTGTTCTTATAATGATGGTATCCAAAAGTTTTACGCATTGTGTGCGTTCCAACGTTCTCAATGCCGATATCTTCCGCTGCAGCTTTCAGAATGTAGTAAGCAGCTTCACGAGTGATTGCTTTATTCTTCCCTTTTCTGCTTTTGAATAGATAATCATGTGGGTTCATATCTTTGATGTACTCTTGTACTTCCTTCTTGAAAGACTTGTTCATCTTTCTTTTGAGAATCTTACCTGTCTTTAATTCTCTGATGTTCACATACTGCCCTTGAACATCCTTAGCTTTTAATTTGATAATGTCACTGATTCTTAATCCAAGATTAATTCCAAATACGAACAGCATGTAATTACGTTCGTTCCATTCTTTTAAATAATCTTTCATAGCCTGGATGTCATCAGGATCGCGAATAGGTTCTACGAAGTTCATACTGTTTCCTTTCTTAAAAACTAAAGAGCGCACATTGCAGCACGCTCTTTGACAGTTTTTGTTGGTTTATTAGGGAATTGCCGTGAGTGGAGTCGAACCACTCTACATCCAATACGGCACTGTTAGCAGTCGTCCATGCTACTAACTTGGATACACCTTTTCCAGGACTGGCTTTGATGAAGTTGTTTCCGCAGCTTCATCTTTATTTCCCACTTTTTCTATATTAACATTATAACTTGTTTCTCTACTGTTAAACTTTCAAATTACTTTCAAAGTTCTCCCAGAAAATCAAACAAATCTTTGACACTCTTTCCTTTCTCATACTTTAAGAATGAGCCGCCATCATAATAATGCGCAAATTCTATTTTGGCTTTATCGAGAAGTCTATAGAATTCTGTCGATGAATACTCTAAGTCCATATAGATAGCAATGTCGCTTATATTACTCTTAACATACTTCTCAATTAAAACCTGCCGATAATACGGATCACGTATCTTATTAATAGCTTGCTCTATCTTATCCATGTAACTTCTGGCTGTTTCTTGTCTGACAATATGTTCTTCAATAGGATTGCGCACAGTCCCTGTGTAACTTCTAGGCTCGAATGAGAATACTGCTGTAATCTTACTCACATAATTATCTCCTGCAATCTTTTTGAGAGTCTTATAATGTTCTAATACTTCAGTTATTCCTTCAATCGTGGCCTTAGTATCTAGCTTCATCTAACTCCTCCCTAAAACGGTAAGTCATCCTCACTGAATTCGATTGGTTCAGCTTCATTGCTATTGAATACAGGTTGATTGTTTCTTGATTCCGTTGCTGCCTTAGTTTCTAATAATGAGAAGCCTTCCGATACTACTTCTGTGATATATATTGTCCTTCCGTCTTTATCATAGCTGCGTGTTTGAATTCTTCCTTCAACTCCTACAAGTGAGCCTTTGTTTGTGAACTTAACGAAGTTTTCTGCAGCATTGCGCCACATTAGGCAATTAATAAAGTCTGCTTCATATTCTCCGCTATTATTCTTGAAGTTGCGCTGCACTGCAACGCTGAACTGCGTGTATTTAGTTCCGTTTGCTGTAAATTTAAGTTCTGGCTTTCTAGTAAGTCTGCCAACCACAACTACATGATTAATCATTATCTTTATCCTCCAATAAATACTTCTCGTGTGCTTTCAAATCGCCTTTAAGAATTCGAGTCACTCGGTTAAATTCTTTGATGGCTTGAGATTTCATAGGCTTAATGCCATCTCTTCTAGCTTCGTCTGTTTCTGGAATGTAGTATCCTGTTCTTCCGTTTCGTTCACCGATTATCACAATCCCATAACGATTAACTAATGTGTCTATTATCTTCTTAACTCGTCTCTCTGATAGTTTAGTGATTCTTGAGATGTCTACTCTATTAATTCTTCTCGTGTCGCTTACTGGAATCAATCTCAACACTAGTCTCTCTTGTGCGCCCATTCTTTCCATTAGCAGCTCTCCTTCAATTCTTCTAATCTGTCTAAATTATATCCAGACCAGGCATTATCGAAGTGCTCATCCAATGCCACTACAGGAAGCTGCTGGAATCCGTTTAATTTAATTTCTTCTAGTTTCTCTGGATGCTCAGATACATCTACTGACACGTATGGAATTTTATTTTGATCTAGCCAAATTTTAGTCATCTCACACTGGATACAGTTTGGTTTAGAATAAACTGTTAACATCAAAATCCTCCTTGTCGACCGATAAACCTAACAAAATTTTTGAGTCAAAAATCATTTTTTTCTTTTTGCCATCTTCCACACTTACATAATTAAAGGTACAAAGGCTTGTAACATATGATTCTTGTTCTAAATCAGTTACATTTTCAAATATTAGTATTTTCCCATTTTCTAAATATAACCTTAGTTCCATCTATTATTCCCCCTTGAATTTCATTGTTATTTTCTTTCCACACCGCTCACATCTACTGACGAACCAAAGTTCCCCTTCTGAATCTACATAAAATCCGAGCTTTAATTTATGATGGTATAATACAGCGCATAAAAAATGTTTTAATTTTGTAATCATTTACTCACACTCCACAAAAAGTTCTTTGATTTTGTCACCGAATAATTCAAATGCTTTTTTACAATTTCTATATTCTTTAAAATATCCAAACTTTAAAAAGTGTTGACAGCTATAATCTACTCCTATACCTAATTCTTCATCTTGAAAACCGATAAAATATTTACTTTCTGCGCTATCCTTCCAATTAGGATACCAACTTTCATTACACTCATCACGAAACGCTCTAAATCGTGTCAGTAGATCTCTGCGTTTTCCTTCTAGTTCGGCTGCTTCCCTAGTTAGGAAGATGTTTCCCTGAAAAAAACAATATTGTTCGTCTTTAGAACCTGCCCAGTAGTTTTCTGTCACTTTCCCAGAAGATAACAAAGTATAAATGTAGACGTCCATATACTCGTCTGGAACTTTCATCTCCCAACCTTTCTGCAATCGTTCGATTTCTGCTTTTATTTCTTTTAACTGCGCTTCCATGTCTGTTGCTTGTTGTTTTAGTTTGTCTAGTTTTGTCATTGTTATTTTATCCTCTCATGTTCTCCTGGATTGACATCACAATCCCTGCGATTGAACCAATTAATATTAGAATTGACATAATTGCTGCGTATATCAGTAATGGCAGCGTGGCTACAAACCAATTGATTAGAACTCCAGCTAATTTAATAATTACTAATAACACAGTTAAACTTAACGCTAATCCAAATATATATATTAGTAGTTCTGCTTTTTCTTCCATCCTCACTCATCCTCCAAATCCACGAATGGATTGATAGACTCATCAATGTCATAAACTTTCGCACTTGGAAAATTAGAAATTTCATCAAGTAGCCCTTGCATTCGTTGTTTAAATTCTTCAGACGTGTCGTCCCACAAATGAACAAACATATCTTCGTATCCGTCTTGTTCCATATATTCATATATCCAATCCAATACAGATTCAGCTGATAATTTGATTGTTCTTTCTTTTAGCGTTCGCCAACCACTTCTTTCATCTTCATTTAACGAATTCCATTCATGTTTTAAATCGCATGCCTCTATTTGAGAATGGGTTTGTTCGTTAAACAACAATTCATCGTCTTGTATTTCGTTAATTGTTTTCATTTAAGCATCACCTTCCACAAACAATTCTTTGATTTCGTCACCGAAAAGTTCAATAGCACATTGAGCGTCCTTATAATTTTTAAAGTATCCAAAAAAATGAAATTCATTCACAGTCCAATATGTTACAACATATAAATCTCCTTCATTGTTACTTTTAATAATGTATTTTGCTTGTTCTGCATCTTTCCAATTTATCTTCCAATACCCATTACACTCATCTCTGAACGCTCTAAATCGTGTTAGTAGATTTCTGCGTTTGACTTCAAGTTCTGCTGCTTGTTCAGTTGGGAATATGTTACCTTGACTAAAATATCTATCATCGGCTTCTGTGCCATACCAATCATCTGAGAAAATGTCTCCATTCGATTGGATATAATAATACTCATCCCCATCTTCATACGGGATTTCCATCTCCCACGTATCTTCCTCTTTCTTAGAAGTTTGAATATCAGCCAATACTTTTGATAATTTATTTCCAAAATCAACAGCCCATTTTCGAAATTCATCAGCTGCCTTCAATAAATCTTCCAACGAATTTACGTCTTGTTTTTTATTTTTCATTGTTATCCTCCTATTGCTTTTCTAAATCGAACATCTGTTGTAATACTTAATCTCTGCTTTCTTCATCCAATTCATTGATTACATCGTTTCTTAACCTCTCATGTTCTTCTGGATTGACATCACAATCCCTGCGATTGAACCAATTAACATCAACGAGAATATAATTACTAAGTAAGTAGCCGCTGGCAGCATGACTGCAAACCATGTGATTGGTGCTCCAACTAATTTAATAATTGCTAAGATCATGCTTAAGCTTAATGCTGCTACAAACATATATGTTAGTAGTCCTGTTTTTTTGTCATCCATCCTTATTCCTCCGATTTATTCAATTTCTTGTTTATATACTTCTAATGGGCACGATACCCCTAATCCATCATGTATAATCAGTTCTATTTCTACAGTTTTGTTACTCAAATCTACAAAGACTGCGTTTGTTTTTTCTTTTCCTCTAAACCATATTTGTTTGCCGTCTTTTATAGTTAAAAACTGAGCACCACGAAACTTCGTATTTAATCCATTCGCATGTACTGAAATAATCATCTTCTCACCTACTTAATAAACTGTTGAAAAAATACAATGTCTGGATATAAGAATGGAGATACTACAAGAATTATCAATGTTAATACACCTATAAAAACCAGAAACTTAGTTAACACTTTCAATCTTTTTCCTGCATCTTTTTTTACACTTTCATCCCAAGATGAACCCATGCTATAGTTCATAAAATCAATAAACATAAAAAATATGATTATAGTTGCTAAACCTAATAGACCACCAAGAATATTCTGTGTTAACGAGTAAAATACAGCCTCTGTTCTTAGTTGTGGATATAATTCAATCACTTTTTCAACGCTAACCTTCAGTAAGTCTGCTATTTTACTCAAAATATCTGTATTCATCCTTATTCCTCCACTTTTACATAAAAATATTTTTTTTAATTCTGATAACTATCGTGTTATCAATGTGTCCTTCTTCCACTGTTGCACTTCCTTTTGGCAGTTCGGCGAGTATATCGTATATTGCCTTATCATAAGACTCGCTTTCATCGCTTGTTCGCTTAATCAACATCTTCAAATGCTTTTCAGCTTTTCTTAAATCTTCATTCATCTTGCCCTTAGAAGGCGCACGCAGCACGTACTTCAAGATATTTCCGACTAGATAACCATCTATCGCATTCTCGTATTTCGGCAGAAAATTATCCATCACTTCAAACACTTCTAATCCGTTTACTCCTCTGTAATGGCTGGGATGGTTAACAGCGCTGTTGCTGCGAGATTTATCCCATTGTTTTTGTCTTTTTTGTGCTATTTCTTCATCTATTAGCCTTTCGTTTTCAGATTTTTCTTTTAGTTCTTTTATATATTCTTTTAAATTCACTTAATTCCAGCTCCTTCAAATTGCCATGTTTAATTACAAATACCATACGCTTGCTCCAATTCAGCCATTATTTCGATGTGGCTTCTGATTTTTTTCATAATGTCGCTATGTGGTTCGGATGTTTGGTAAGTGGCTATTATTACACTGTTTCTATCTTCAATCAGACGGAAGCCATAAAGCTTCTCTAATTGAGCCACTTCCAACGCTTGACAGATAGCCTTATCTTTCTGTTCCTTCTGCTGCTCGATGTATGCTGCTGCATATGGAAGATGTTTATACAGGCTCATTGCTTTAATGTTTTTCTGGCATTGTTTAGCTTCCTGCAGCATAACAATTACAGCTCTTGTAGTCCTTAATCCTTCAGACTTCATAATCTTTTCGAACTCTATCGCATTCAGTGTCATTTAAATTCCTCCACAAAGTCCATACGTGATTTATAGAATTTAAAGACAGAATCCATCAAATCACCTTCACGATTCTTCTTGATAGAGAACTTCACTCGTTGATAGCCTTCATGATTGGCTTCTGTTTCTTCATTGCTCAAGAATCCGACTACATTCGAATCTTGTTCAATAGATCCAGATTCTCTCAAGTCGCTTAGCACTGGTGATTTATCCTGGCGCTGTTCTACTCCACGAGATAACTGCGACAAGATGACAATAGGAACTTGCTGCTCGTTGGCCAAATTCTTCAATTCGCGTGTAATCTGCTCAATCTGCAGCCTTCTGTCGCGGTTGTTGTTAACTTTAATTAATCCTACATAATCAATGACAGCCAAGTATTTACCTGGTGCTTGTCCTGCAGCTCGTTCTTTGATAATTCCTAGAATGTGGTTCAATTCAGACACTGTGTCATATACTTTCAAGTCTTTCTTCTTAAAGTATTCGATAGTCGCTCTCACTAGCTCCTTATCGCTATCTTTAAGCATCTTATTCATTTTCCGTAAGTAGTATGTGTTTAATGTCGTCATTTTGGCCACGAATCTGGAGAATACTTCTTTTTTGCTCATTTCTAAGCTAAATAAGTCTACTCTTAAGCCTTCATTTCGTCTTAACGCTCTATCAATAAGATTGATAGTCCAGGCACTCTTTCCAACTGATGGACGAGCTCCAACTGTAACGAGCATTCCAGGTCCGATGCCTCCTCCTAGAGCAGCATCTAATCCGCTGAAAGTCTTAATGCCGTCTTCGATATCATGCTCTAACTCATACTCGAATTGCTCGAATGTTTCAGCTAAATCACCAACATTTTTCTTGCGTGATAGCTTAGAGATTGCGTTCAATAGTTCTAACATCTCAGCTTCAAGCTGCTTAGTTGGGAATTCTGTATGTTCTGCTTTTACCTTCTCTAACTTAGCCCTTAAGTACTCCTTATGTAGCTGGTTAGATAGATAGTCTAATCCGCTTGTAGTCGCGTTTTCTTGCTGCAAGGCCATCAGATACTCATATCCGATAGCTTTATCTTTTAATTCAGCTCTCACTTTAGCGAAAAGCTCCATCAGTCCATCTAGACGGCTTCCGTTATTATTCAATATTTCAAAGATCGTTTTGAAATTATTATCCGTAAACCACTCAGCTTGCAGATATGTTGATTGTGCTTTGTCAAAGTCATTCAACAATGCTGCTATGATTGATTTCTCTAGTTCATAGTGATTCATATCAAGCCTGCCATTCTGAGCCAAATAGCTCTCTCATCTTATCTGCTACTGATTGCCCAGAAGCTCCTTGCTGATTCACTCTAGCTGGTGCCTCGTTTAAATAGTCCTCGAACTTCTCGCTGAATAGCGTTCTTGGTCTGAGATATTGATTCATCTTTTCATTGTTTAGCCATTGCTTACACTTGATATCAATCACTCTCTCAAAGTCTTCCACTGTGAAGCCATTATCCAGTAACTTATGTACTAGCTGTGCCGTCTTCTTAGTCTTAACAGAGTACTTCTTACCTGTTCGTTTATTCAGATAATCAATGATATGGTTAGTCTCCTCAGTCCATACAACCTTGAGCGGTTTCTCCTTGGGGACATTATTCTCTGTAGTACTCTCCTGGTAGTCTCTGGTATTGGTCTGTTCATTTTGAACACATCCATCTGTACAATCTGAACACATCGACTGTTCATTTTGAACACATCGACTGTTCACTCGTTGATAGTCGATTGTGTACCATTTCGTTTTGTCAAATTTCTTTTTATTAAAATTGCCTATTTTAATGATTTTTTGTTTTTCTAAACTGCCTAGAGTTCGTCTGATAGTCATTGCCGACCAAAAAGGGAACTCTGTTTGCCATTCTTCAAGTGTCTTGTAAAACCACTTAACTCCTGTAAATTCATTGGCACTCTTAAGTAACCAATAATGCATTTGTTGGAGCATAATTGCTTCATTTAAGCCGATTTCTTTAGCAAGCGATGGCAGCACTTGTAAAGGTGGTTCGTTAATTAATAACCGACTCATTGAATATCCCCTTCCAACGTGTTATAATAACTTTAGTTAATTTTTGTATGACGGCTTTTATAAGTCGTCTTTTTTATACATTCAAAAGCTCTCTTGCAGTATCGTATGCATCCTCTAAGTTTGAATGAATGCTGCTGCTTTTGTAATTTCCAAGAAATACGACCAATCGATATTTTCCATCTATGAATCTTATTTCCCCTCTCAATTCGTTTCCGAGCATTACATCGTATTCGTTTGGTTCGAACATGTTCATTTCAAAGCTAATCATCGAAAATCACACCTTGCCTAATCGCATCCACTTTATCCAGGTGTTGATTAACTGCTCCAATCCATAAGTGCATAAATGCAATTATTCCAACGGTTGCTAATGCTGAAAGTCCTAAGAATTTAAAGTATTTCTTAATGAAGTTCTTATTGAATTCTTTCCAGAAAGCTTTTCTTTTCAGCTTTCTAGCTCTTGATATTTCAACTCTGCTCATCTTCTTCTTTCCTTCCGTTCATCCCACACTTTCTGTATGGCTTCAATATGATCAGCTTTATATTTATATGGCCTTGTATCAACTCTTCTAGCAGCAACGACTACAGGATGATTTCTCACATCACTTTTGAGCCACGCGCTGGAACTCGTTCCGATTTCAGCACACAATTCTTCAGTTGTTATCCATCTCTGTCTACTTCTTGAATCAATAAATGGCTTTATTAAATCAACAAATTTCTCTGGATTTCTTTTTACGACTTCAAGAAATATTGGCTCGTAATAATCAATTGTTGCTTTTTCCATGATTTAAACTCCTTTCTTAATTTTCCAAAAGCAAAAACACCAACTTAGAAAATTAATTTGCAACCAAGATTCTGCATACTTGATTCCATTTTCTTCATAAAATGTCATGTAATGGTGCATTCGTATCACCTCCTTTTTTTAAAAAATAAACATTCCCTATTTATGAAACTAGTGTTATAATATCCTTGCCTACCTCTTTTGAAATCCTAGTAGGCAGAAAGGATGATGATGATGACAACATTATTATCAGAATTTTTGAAAGGTACTGTGTCTCAATAAATAGGGATATATTTTCTGGTCTGACTGCCAGCATTGACAAACAAGAGTCGTAAAAATTGGTATTAGAGCTCCCAGCTCTATAGGTCTTTATTCTTATTTATGGTAACTGCAGTGTCAGGGACGATACTGGCGAAGTGTTGCTGGTTACCGCTATTAACTTGAGCAGAACAATTTCCGTAGCGTGTCTTATATAGCGGATAAGACGCGTTTTTTTATTTAAAAAGTTCATTCAAATTAATATCCTCTCCGTAGAAATCTTTTAATTTCTTCAACACTTTGTAACTAGGTTTCATAAAATCATTTTCGATTTTCACGTAATATGATTTACTTATTCCTAACTCTTTCGCTAATTGGTCGTGGGTTAAATCACGTTCTTTGCGAAGTCTTTTTAGCATTCTTCTCACTTCCTATTACATGACGATCCACTTCCACCACGAGATGCTGAACAATAATCGTATTTAGGGGTAATTCTGACTCTAAAACCTTCTGCACTGTCAATATCCTCTGCCGTGATGACTGCAATTGTTTTAGAGTCTTGTTCGTCTGTTTCTACGACTATTTTTGTGATATCCGATAATGCTTTGATATTCATATTATTTCCTCCTTTCCTATCCCATATTGATAAAGTTTCCGTTTTGGTTACTTCCTTGGCAAAAAAATTTTGTCCATTCTTTCGTTGAAATAACGACTTAAGAAGAACATTTCATCTTGTGTAAATTCATTCTTTCCTAACTCTTTATTTCGGTAAGACAGTTCAGAAATGCCCAATTCTTTAGCTAGTTCTTTTTGAGTTAAACCTTTAGCCTTTCTTAATCCGTATAAAGTTGTTTGCAATATTTATCACCTCCACTAATATATATTATAACCATTTCGGTTACTTTATCAATAAAAAAATATTGTTTTTTTGTAGAGAGCCTGTTGTAGGCTCTCTAATGTTTCTTATCGTCCCTACTAATCCACAGAAATACTAGTAGGCAAAATAAGAATGCACTTATACCATGTAGCATAATATCCTCATTCATGATATACTAGCACCGAGGAGCTTAGCTCCTCGAGCTAGAACAGCTGAACAGCTTTTAATTTCTCTTATGCTTGCGTGCTTTTCGAGAATTGTTAGGCTGTTCTTTTTGTTTGCAAACTTTTATCAAGCTTGCAAGTCCTACTAGGAATGTTCCTAGTGCTGTTAGAAGTTCGCTAACTTCCTTCATCATGCTCTCCTTTCTGCTTAGTTAAGGTCTTAATCAACCTTACAAACTTATTATATAACCGTTTTGGTTACTTGTCAATAGTTTTCTTGCTAAAAAATAAAAAAAGTTTCTATTTTGGTTACTTTGTGTTATTATTTAATCAGAAACGAGGTGTGTATCTATGGAATTAAAACATTATATAGGTGCTAAAATAAAAGAATATAGAAAAGATAATAAGATGACTCAGCAAGATTTAGCGGACAGATTAAACACGACTAAACAAACTATAGGTCGTTATGAAAAAGGTGCTAGAAAAGTTAATCAAGATATACTTTTTAAATTATGCGATATATTCCACGTTACTTTAGATGATTTCTTCCCTACAGATACTATCGATAATTATGGTCAAGAAGACACATTACTCAATCAAATTACAGATATCACTGCACAGCTCACTCTTTCTAGGCAGAATAACGTCTACAATTATGCAGAAGAACAGCTAAACGAGCAGAATGGACAAATAAAAGAAGATAATATAATTCCTATTGTTTTTGGCCGTCAATCTGCAGCAGGCTCTATGATATACGTTGATGACGTAGATGCTGAAATGGGCGTATTACCATCCTCTATAGTGCCGAATGGTGCTAATGAATTAGTTCAAATCACTGGAGATTCGATGGAACCTATAATAAAGAAAGGCTCTGAAGTATATTTAAGATATCAACCAACTGTGGAGGATGGTGAGATTGCTATCGTTCGAATTGAAGATGAAGGGGTTACATGTAAATACTTATTTAGAGACGGTGAGAACATTATTTTAAAATCCGAGAATTCTAAATATGATGATATGGTTGTTGATGCCAATAAAGTTTCCGTTATTGGTAAAGTATTAATCTAGAATTAAAAGGGAGTGTTATTAATGAAATTTGGTTTAAGAACACCTAGCTTGAAAAAGATGATTAAAGCTCGTACCACTTCAAAATGGAAGAGACAAATCAAAAAGGCTGTTATTCCAGGATATGGGAAGAAAGGTATTGGATTGTTTAGAAATCCTAAAAAATCGTTATATAACAAAGTATACCGTAAAACTTCATTTGATATTTTTAAACTTTTAGGATTAAAGTGATGTTTAATTAAAATTAAAAACACCACACTATCAATCTTGGCGGATTCAGTGTGGCGTAGTTCAAAAATCACCCTAAAATAAGGGCTATTTGTTATGCCCTATTTTATCATAAATATAAAGGATGGTAAACTATGGCAAGTATTTATAAGCGTGGCAAAACATGGGCTTATAAAGTCTATTATCACGATAACGGAAAACAGAAAGCAGTTTCCAAGAGCGGATTTAAAACTAAAGCCGAAGCTAAGGATGCTGCCATTCTCCGCGAAAACGAGATGCTGCAAGGTAAGAATTTTGCCAAAGAACGCATGCACCTTGCAGATTATCTGCAGCATTGGAAGAAACTATACAAAGACGATACTATCTCTGTAGGAAGCTTGAAAAGAATAGATACTATTATCAAAGTTCTAAAAGAACAATACAATCCAATGCTGAAGGATATTAACCATGAGAATTATCAGCATTTTATTAACTATCTCTCATCTATTAGAACTAAAACGACAGTGAAAAAGTATCACTCATATATTAAGGCTTGCATTAGGCATGCCATCCAAACTCGAATAATTCTGATAGATCCAACCGTTGGAATTGTGGTTAAAGGCCTTGATTCTAAAAAAGATAATATGAAGTTCTTGAGTATAGATGAGTTTAGAAGATTAGAGACAGCAGTGCTTGATGGAATTGATACAAGCATGACAAGCCGATACATCATACTAACATCCATGTATACTGGTGCTCGCTTTGGAGAATGCTTAGGTTTAACGTGGGATTGCATAGACTTTGAGAATGAAGAAATACACATCGAAAAAGGCTTTGATTATATGTATACAAATGATTACACAGACGGCAAGACTAAGAATGCCAATCGTATAATTGATGTTCCTCGTAAACTATTAGACATATTAGACACGCTGCCTAGAGATTCAAGCAGAGTGTTTGAACGTGTTTCTAATAACACAGTGAACCGCAGCCTTACACACGCTCTAAAGCATGCTAAAATCGATAAGATGGTTACATTCCACGCGCTGCGGCATACTCATGCGAGCATACTTCTTTCTCAAGGAGTGCAGCTTCTAACCATCAGCAGAAGGCTTGGCCATTCCGATGCTAATATCACACTTAAAACTTACTCTCACATCCTGGATGAGATGAGAGTTTCAGAAGCTCAAAAAATAAAAGAGATTTTATCCAACGGAACAAACGCGGAACAAAACCTCTATAAACGTTGATATATATGCCCTGTTTAAGGAAAGAAGTAGCTTTGGGCTGCTTCTTTTTTGTTGTCTCTATAGTTTAAAAACTATAGAGAAAAATGGATGATGTAGTTTAATGTTCGATAAATCATGAATTCTATTTACTTATAAAGGCTATAAAATAAATACGTTAAACAAAATAACGAACAATAAAATAAATGATGTTTAAAATAGTTCGACACCTATATTGTTTTTCTATTAAATTTTCTGTATACTAAATTCATCACTCATTCTTTTATAAAGGGGTTCGAAAATTAATGGAAAAGTTTTTTAAACTGAAAGAGAACGGCACGACGGTAACTACTGAATTCTTGGCAGGGTTAACGACATTTTTCGCGATGTCTTACATTATTTTTGTCAATCCGAACATTCTAAGTAAAACAGGAATGCCATTCCAAGCGGTCTTCTTATCAACGATTATCGCAACAGTTGTCAGCACATTAGTGATGGGTCTTTTCGCAAACGTTCCTTACGCATTAGCACCAGGGATGGGGTTGAATGCGTTCTTTACATTTACAGTTGTATTTGGCCTTGGATTCACTTGGCAAGAAGCATTAGCAATGGTATTTATTTGTGGTTTATTCAACATTTTCATTACAGTAACAAAAGTTCGTAAGATGATTATTAAAGCCATTCCGGTCAGTATGCAACATGCCATCGGGGGCGGGATTGGGATTTTCATCGCTTATATTGGTTTAAAAAACGCCAACCTATTAGAATTCCTTTCTGATTCAAAAACCATTACTCAAGTAAACGGCGTTACGTATAATGTCGCAACAGAAGCATACAAAGGCGGCGTGTTCAGCGTGAACTCAAACGGTGGGATTGTTCCATCACTTGTAAACTTCACGTCTCCAGGAGCCCTCCTTGCAGTGATTGGTTTAATTATCACCGTATTCTTATTATTGAAAAAAGTTCGAGGAGCTATCCTTATCGGGATTGTGTTAACAACACTTTTAGCGATTCCAATGGGTGTTGTCGATTTATCAAAAGTCAGCTTTGAAAGCAACTCTCTTGGAGCAGCGTTCAATGATTTAGGCACAACATTCATGGCCGCTTTTGGTTCAGAAGGAATCGTGAAACTCTTCTCTAATCCAGCGCGCTTACCATTAGTATTAATGACAATTTTCGCATTCAGCTTATCCGATACATTTGACACGCTTGGAACCTTCATCGGTACAGGTCGTAAAACGGGTATCTTCTCTGAAGAAGACGAACGTCAACTTGAAAACGGCTCGGGGTTCTCTTCTAAGATGGATAAAGCCTTATTCGCAGATGCGATTGGGACTTCTATTGGGGCTATCTTTGGGACTTCTAACACTACAACCTATGTTGAAAGTGCAGCCGGAATCGGAGCTGGTGGACGTACTGGTTTAACAGCAGTCGTAACAGCAGGTCTATTCCTATTATCAACCTTATTAGCACCATTCGTGGGCATCGTTCCTGCAGAAGCGACAGCACCAGCGTTAATTATCGTTGGGGTGATGATGCTTTCTTCATTCGCTGATGTGAAATGGGACGAGTTGGACGAAGCGATCCCAGCGTTCTTTGCCGGCATCTTCATGGCACTTTGCTACAGTATCTCTTACGGTATCGCAGCAGGATTCATCTTCTACTGCTTAGTGAAAGTCATTACTGGTAAATCAAAAGACATTCACCCAATTTTATGGGTCGCTACAGGATTATTCATCCTTAACTTCATTATTTTAGCTCTTCTATAAGAGTCAAAATCAGCTGAAAGTGAACAAACCTTTTTAAACTTTAGCCATAATCAGGCACCTAGGCATTTTTGCTTAGGTGCTTTTCCTTTTATTTCATGATAGGATAGAGAAGACAGAAAGGGAGTTGACTATGACAGAACAAACAACTGAAATCACTGCTTACGAGCGTTCCGTAGCGCTTGTGAAGGCAGAACTCACTCAATATAAACCAAAACAAATCGATACGGTATTAGGCCTCTTGCAAGATGGCAACACCGTACCGTTTATTGCACGTTATCGTAAAGACCAAACCGGTTCTTTAGATGAGGTGCAAATCCGTGAAATCGAAGAGCGCCAACGGTATTTGGAAAACTTCGAAAAACGGAAAGAAGAAATTAGCCGTCTGATTGACGAGCAAGGCAAACTCACGCCAGAGATTACGGCTGCGTTAAGCAAGGCGACAACGTTAACAGCGTTGGAAGATATTTATCGTCCGTATAAACAAAAACGCCGCACAAAGGCAACGATTGCTAAAGAAGCCGGATTAGAGCCATTTGCATTATGGTTACTCATGACGACAAAGGATTCTGTAGAGGAAAAAGCAGCAACCTTTATCAATGAAGAAAAAGCGATTCTAACGGTCGAAGATGCAATTAACGGTGCCGTAGAAATTATCGCTGAATGGATTTCCGATGAAGCGAAATACCGTAAACAATTACGTCAATTTACGCAAAAGAACGGAATCGTGAAGTCTGTCGTGAAGAAGGAAGAGCTCGACGAGAAGAAAGTCTACGAAATGTACTATGACTACGAAGAGCCAGTGAAATCCATCGTTCCTCACCGTGTGCTTGCCCTTAACCGTGCAGAAAAAGAAGATGTAGTCCGCGTGACGATTGAAGTCGACGTGACAAACCCTCTTACAAAGATTAAAGAAGAGAAAATCAAAAATCCTTCTTCGCCGTCAGCTGCGATTGTTGAAGGCGCGATTGAAGAAAGCTACAAACGATTCATCGGACCAGCTATCGAACGCGAAATCCGTAATGAATTAAGTGAAAAGGCGCAAACGCAAGCGATTGCCATTTTCGGGGAGAATTTGAAGAATCTATTATTACAAGCGCCAATGAAAGGCCAAGTCATCTTAGGACTCGACCCAGCATACCGTACAGGATGTAAATTAGCGGTAATCGACGAAACAGGAAAAGTACTTGGTAAGTCTGTGATTTACCCTCACGTAGGAGCTTCAGAAGCCAAACGCGCTCAAGCAGGCGGACAATTCCGTCGCATCGTGGAACAATATGGCGTGACACTTGTGGCAATTGGAAACGGAACGGCTAGCCGTGAGTCTGAACAATTTGTGGCAGAGCAATTAAAACAAATCCCACGCAAAGTTGTTTACACCATCGTCAGCGAAGCAGGAGCGTCAGTTTATTCTGCCAGCGATATAGCCCGTCAAGAATTTCCTGATTACCAAGTTGAAGAGCGTTCAGCAGTTAGCATCGCTCGTCGTTTGCAAGACCCACTTGCAGAACTTGTAAAAATCGATCCAAAAGCTGTTGGGGTTGGACAATACCAACACGACGTTCCGGAAAAACAACTAGATGAGCAGTTAGACTTTGTTGTTGAAACAGCCGTGAACAAGGTTGGGGTAAATGTGAATACGGCTAGTGCCGCTCTCTTAGAGCACATTGCAGGATTAACGAAAACAACCGCAGCAAACATGGTCACTTTCCGTGACGAAAACGGCAAGTTCACAAACCGTACGCAATTGAAGAAAGTACCTCGCTTAGGGCCAAAAGCTTACGAGCAAGCCGTTGGGTTCTTGCGAATCATCGATGGAACAAACCCATTTGACGGTACCGACATTCACCCAGAGTCTTATGATGTCGCTAAAGCCATTTTGAAAAAAGCCAATGCCGAAAAATTAGCGTTGGGTTCACCAGAGTTAGAAGAAGCTCTTAAAGGCCTTAATACTAAAGAATTAAAAGAAGAATTTGGCATCGGACAAGAAACACTGGAATTAGTGATGGATGGATTATTGAAACCAGGACGTGACCCACGTGAGGAAGTCGCAGGCCCAATCTTACGAAGCGATGTCTTGAAGATGGAAGACTTACAAGTGGGAATGGAACTCGAAGGAACCGTTCGTAACGTAGTGGACTTCGGCGCATTCGTCGATATTGGTGTGAAACAAGACGGTCTTGTGCATATTTCGAAATTGAAAAAAGGCTTCGTGAAACATCCAAGTGATGTCGTTGCGGTTGGAGATATCGTAACAGTGTGGGTGACGGAGCTTGACCTCAAAAAAGGTCGTGTCGGCCTCTCTATGATCGGACCGGAAAATAAATAAGTAGATAAGCTATTACTCTGTTCTGACGGAACTCTTCATAGTAGCGACAATAGCTGTACCGGGGTGAGCTTTTTAGTCTCACTCACTACTGAGCCTCAAAGGGACTCTACGGGAAACCCCTAGAGTCCCTAATTCACATCAGTTACACTCGCTATTGTTGCTACTATAGATTCCGAGCAGAACTTCGTAATAGCTTTTTTTGTTTTCGTCATAGAGAAGCCTTAGTGGAAAGGAAGCGTGTATGGCAATTCCTAGTAAGAGCTCCATAAAAGATTTTCTGTACAACCATAAATAAGAGTTAGTACTAGCACAGTTTTAGCTAGATGGAAAGATAGAATTCTCTTTTAGTTACTTGCACAGAAAAACTACTAAAAAGTAGAATACAAAAAATAATTTGCTGTATAAAGATGATTCCGCAAAGACTAACGGATTCTATAATCACAGTAACGTGATATGTATTAAAGCGAATTACAGGGCGTAGAAATTTATTTCATACGCCTTGTTTGAGGATTTAAAGGTGAGAGACTTAGTGGCTCGAACCGGTGCAACGTTACAGTGATGATGAAGCAATCCGTTAGGCGAAGAGGAATCATCAGTCCATCACAGCGAACTCTAAATTTTCAGTAAATTCCACTTGCATTAGTGGTATTTTTTTATAGATGCAAGTATACTAGAATAGTATATGCATAACGGAAAGGGGAATGTGAGATGACTCAAAATCCTGCTTTAGTTCAGTTGAAAGAAAATGCAAAACAAATCTATCAACTGATTTCAAAACAAAAAACACATCTTTGCTTGGCGAAATGCCCTGCTTTCGAAGAGATTATCGACACACAATTATTCGGTTTATCAAAACAAGTAGAATTTGCTGTAGCGATGGATTTAATCCATGCAAATGAAGGACATAAAATTATGGCGGATTTGGAGTATGCTTTAAATGATATGTATACCCAAATCTATGAAGAAACGTACCAAAAGTAGAGGAGGACTCTCGTGTTAAATTTTCATGAAAAAATGAAACGCCTCCTAAAAGTAGATCCGCTAATTATGGGGTTATATGTATTACTTTCTGTATTTGGACTAGTTATGGTCTATAGCGCAAGTAGTTATTATGCTTTAGTCAATCAAGGAAACTCCGAAGCTTTTATGGTAAAACAGCTCTTATATATCGTCCTTGGGGTGCTATTGGCGCTAGGAATTTCCATTCTTCCAGAGAAATGGATGAAGAGCGAAAAAGTGATGGGCGCTACTTTTGGGGTCATTTTTATACTACTGGTTGTCGTATTATTCACGAAAGGAATAAATGGGGCAAAGAGTTGGATTAACTTAAAAGTGTTTAATTTGCAACCGTCAGAATTAGTAAAACTATTTGTAATTTGGATTTCTGCTTATTTATATAGTAAGAATGAAAGAAGTAAACGAGATTGGAGATTCTATTTAGTCCCAGCTGCTGTCACTATCTTCCTTTTTGGAATGATTATGCTTCAACCCGATTTAGGGACGGGGATAATTGTTGTTGCAGTGGCCCTTTTACTAGGGTTAATGACGGGTGTTTCTAATCGTGCATTAGCTTCCTGGGGTGCAGTTTTTGCGCTTCTATATGGAATTACGTATTTAGATTCGTCTGTTTTTGAAAAAATCAGACTAAAAGCCTATCAAGTCAGTCGTTTTACATCTTTTCATAATCCGTGGTCGGATGCAACAGGTTCTGGATATCAATCCATTCAAGGGTTTCTAGGATTATCTAGAGGAAATTGGTTTGGAACAGGTTTATCAAATTCTGTTCAAAAAACGGGGTTCCTTCCAGAAGCTCATACGGACTTTATCTTGGCTATTGTTGGGGAAGAACTTGGGTTTGTTGTTATTTTCGTCTTGATGCTGGCCATTGTAGGGTTCATTATTGCGATGATCTATAAAGGAAACAAGTGTAGAAGCCTGTTTGCAAAATACTTATGTTATGGAGTAGCGATTTTATTTTTAATTCAATCCGGAATTAATATCGGGGCGCTAGTCGGATTTGCACCGTTAACAGGGGTTCCACTGCCACTTATCAGTTATGGAGGCTCTAGCTTCCTAGCTTCTAGTGTAGGGGTGGGCTTTGTGCTTTGGGCTATTCGAAATGATCAAAAACAAAAAGAACCAACTCCTCCAAAAGAAGAAGCGACTCCAGAAGAAGAACAACAACCAATAGAATTAAAAGCGATGTAGAAGGGAGAAAGAATGGAACAACAAGAAAGACAAGCACTCGTTGTTTGGTTGTATACATTGAAACCAATTAAACAATTGAAGCGATTTGGAAATATTCATTATATTTCAAAGCGTTTGAAATATATCTACTTATATGTGAACAAAGATGAAGTAGAAAGTGTGATGGAACGTTTATCTAATTTCCATTTTGTTCGTAAAGTTGAGCCTTCTCTTCGAAAAGAAATTCGAATGGATTTCACTCAGATTCTTCCTGAATTAAGAGAAGAAATTGAAAAAGAGAAAGCTGAACAAAAAGCTTCAGAGAGATTATAGAAAAATCCGTGTACTCACTTTGTACACGGATTTTTGTCATTTATAAAAAGAGGCCGATAAAGATGGATAGCGCCCCTAAAACAGTAGCCACTACCAGAAAAAGAATGACAGAAGAATAGGAGAAAACAATCCATTTTTTTCCTTCTGTTTCAGAAGAGAGACGACGAGAGAATGATTTCAAAAAATCTGTACGACTTAAGTAGGCGAAGAGGCCTAGCATTAAGAAAACTAAAGCGCACATAAATAAAGCGTTGCTAAAGTGTAGAAAGGAGAAGCCACTGGTGACGCTCACTAATAGTGCACAAAGAAGAATGATGCTACCGGAAAAGATTCCGATTTGTTTAAAATCAAATTTCATAAAGTTGCTCCTTTTCATTGATTCTCTACAATGTACCAGAACATTTAAAAAAGCGCAATTTCTTTTGTGAAACTAATTAGTTGAAACTTTAATTCTTTAGATAGTATGATGAAACAGAATTAGAAGATAAATAATGGAGGTGTAAGGTTGAAAAACTATCTTAAATATATCGCAAAACGTGTTTTTTACATGTTTTTAACACTATTTTTAATTGCGACAATTACGTTCTTTTTAATGAAACTATTGCCGGGGTCTCCATACGCAAATGAGGAGCAACTAACGCAGGCTCAACTCGAAATTATGAATGCGAAGTATGGTTTAGATAAACCCGTATTCGTTCAATACTGGATTTATATTACGGGTCTATTCCGTTTAGATTTTGGACAATCTTTCCAATATAATTCGACGGTAGCGAATTTGATTTTCTCTAGGGTAGGACCTTCTTTCCAACTCGGATTCCAAGCGCTAATCTTTGGAACGATTGTGGGTTCTCTCTTAGGGATGGTGGCAGCCATGAGACAAAATACTTGGGTAGATACTCTAGCGACGTTCTTTGCGATTATCGGACGTTCTGTTCCAAGTTTCGTGTTCGCTGTCGTTTTACAATTGTTGTTTGGGGTGATATTCCCTATTTTCCCAATTGCTTTATGGAATCAAGGTTTTGTTTCCTCAATTTTACCGACACTAGCGCTTTCGATTTCACCGATTGCCGATTCAGCTCGTTTTGTAAGAACGGAAATGGTAGAAGTGTTGCATTCGGATTATATTGAACTTGCTAAAGCAAAAGGATTAAGTCGTTTGGAAGTGGCATTTCGACATGGTTTTAGAAATGCGATTATTCCACTCGTGACGATTCTTGGACCGATGCTCGTAGGATTGATGACAGGGTCAATGGTTATTGAAAATATTTTCTCTATCCCTGGTATCGGTGAGCAATTCGTGAAGTCCATTTTAACGAATGACTATCCAACGATTATGGGTGTAACGATGTTGTATTCAACATTACTCGTTTTTGTGATTTTAATTGTCGATTTACTATACGCTTGGATTGATCCTCGTATTCGTATTACAGATGAAGGAGGGGGAGTATAATGGCAGAAGTATCTGAAAAAGACTTATTCCAAAGAGTAGATTTGAGTCATACGGCTGACCGAGAAAAAATCGCTTCTCCGTCTTTAAACTTTTTACAAGACTCTTGGAGACGATTAACGAAAAATAAGGGAGCGGTATTTTCTCTAGTCATCGTACTAGCGATTATTTTGCTAGCCATCTTGGCTCCAGTGATTGCTCCGTTTGATCCTCTCGAACAAAATGCGCAATTTGCGAATTTACCTGCTCGTATTCCTGGACTCTTTAGTGGTCTTCGAAATGGTGTAGATGT
Organism: Granulicatella sp. HMSC30F09; assembly: GCF_001806915.1. Lineage (NCBI taxonomy): Bacteria > Bacillati > Bacillota > Bacilli > Lactobacillales > Carnobacteriaceae > Granulicatella > Granulicatella sp. HMSC30F09. Next base: position 97,744 of record NZ_KV786423.1, read on the forward strand.
GTATGCGCAACAAGGAGTTCCTGAAGGAGTCAACTTCTATTTTGGGACAGATAATTTAGGAAGAGATTTATTTTCACGTGTTTTATATGGGACACAAACTTCATTAATTATCGCCTTTGCTGCTGCTTTGTTTGATATTACTATCGGAGTGACTTACGGAATTATTTCTGGATGGTTTGGAGGACGGGTAGATACCGTTATGCAACGATTCTTAGAAATTATTTCAGCAATTCCAAACTTAATTATTCTTGTTTTAATGTTATTAGTGATGAAACCAGGCCTCGTTTCGATTATCGTTGCGATTGGGTTTACGAGTTGGGTAACAATGGCTCGTGTTGTCCGTGCGCAAACATTAAAATTAAAAAATCTTGAATATATTTTAGCTTCTCGTTCTTTAGGACAAAGTTTTTGGAAAATTGCCTTTAAGCATTTACTACCGAATATGGCAGGCTTGATTATTATTCAAACCATGTTTTCAATTCCTTCAGCAATCTTCTTTGAAGCCTTCTTAAGCTTCTTAGGAATTGGGATTCCAGTTCCGGATGCTTCACTCGGTTCGCTGATTAATGGAGGATATAAAACATTCCGTATTTATCCAAACTTAATGTGGTTCCCATCAGGAGTCCTCTGTGTCTTAATGATTAGCTTTAACTTATTAGCAGACGGACTTCGAGATGCATTTGACCCGAAAATGAAAGATTAGGAGGATTCGAATGAGCGAAACAATTTTATCTATTGAAAACTTACGAATCCACTTCAAAACTTTCGCAGGAGAAGTACAAGCGATTCGTGGAGTTAATCTTAATCTACAAAAAGGGGAAACTCTTGCTTTAGTGGGAGAATCAGGATCTGGAAAAAGTGTGACTGCTAAAAGTGTAATGCAATTGTTGTCGAACAATGCGATGGTTAAAGAAGGATCTATTCTATTTAAAGGAGAGAATCTCTTAGAAAAAAGCGAACGTGAAATGCAATCCATTCGCGGGAAAGAGATTGCGATGATCTTCCAAGATCCAATGACCTCTTTGAATCCAACCATGAAAATTGGACTACAAATTGCAGAAGTGATTATTAAACACGAAAAAGCTTCAAAAGAAGAAGCCTATAAACGTGCAGAAGAATTACTAGAGCTTGTAGGAATTCCAAATCCAAAAGAACGGATGAAGCACTATCCTCACCAATTCTCTGGCGGTCAGCGTCAACGGATTGTGATTGCGATTGCACTAGCATGTAATCCTGATATTTTAATTGCCGATGAACCAACAACGGCTTTAGATGTGACGATTCAAGCACAAATTTTAGAGCTATTAAAAGAATTGCAATGTAAATTCCAAATGGCCATCATCTTTATTACGCATGATCTTGGGGTTGTGGCAAATGTCGCAGACCGTGTTGCCGTGATGTATGCAGGTAAAGTTGTTGAAGTCGGAACTTCTGATGAAGTTTTCTATAATCCTCAACATCCTTATACATGGGGGCTCCTTCGTTCGATGCCGACTTTACATACAGGAGATACCTTATATGCGATTCCAGGCTCACCACCAGATTTATTAGATCCACCTAAGGGAGATGCATTTGCTCTTCGTAGCGATGTGGCGCTTGAAATCGACCGCGTAAAAGAACCGCCTATGTTCCAAGTGTCTAAGACGCATTTTGCAGCTACTTGGCTACTGGACCCACGTGCGCCAAAAGTAGAAGTGCCTGAGGAGATTTTGAGAAGACGTAAAATCTTTTTTGGAGAAGGAGGTGCGTCTAATGACTAATACAACTGAAAAGAAGAAACTGGTTGAAGTGAAACATTTAAAGCAGTATTTTGGAACAAAGAAAAATGTCGTAAAAGCCATTGATGATATTTCCTTTGATATATACGAAGGGGAAACTTTCGGGTTAGTAGGAGAATCAGGTTCTGGAAAATCAACAACAGGAAGAGCACTTTTACGCCTATACCAACCGACAGATGGGGAAATCCTTTTTGAAGGGAAAGATATTGCGACACTAACCAAAGGGAAGGAACTTCTTGAGTTTCGAAAAGAAGCGCAGATGATTTTCCAAGATCCTTATGCTTCACTAGATAGCCGGATGAAGGTGCGTGATATTATTGCAGAAGGTATTGATATTCATCATTTGGCTTCAACAATAGAAGAACGAAACCAAATGGTCGATGAGTTGCTAGAAACAGTGGGGCTCAACCGAGAACATGCCAACCGTTATCCGCATGAATTTTCAGGAGGTCAACGTCAACGAATCGGGATTGCCAGGGCGCTCGCCTTAAATCCAAAATTCATCGTTTGTGATGAGGCAATTTCTGCACTAGACGTTTCGATTCAAGCACAAATTGTGAATTTGCTAAAGAAACTCCAGAAAGAAAAAGGACTCACTTATCTCTTTATTGCTCATGATTTATCCATGGTGAAATATATTAGTGACCGGATTGCTGTCATGTATCGTGGCCGTATTGTAGAAATGGGCTCTGCAGAATGTGTCTATACGAATCCACAACACGCTTATACGAAGAGTTTGCTATCTGCTATTCCTCTTCCAGATCCTCGTGAAGAGAAAAATCGCAAGCGGATTGTTTATAAAGGTGAAGATTTCGATGAGAATGCTACTCTGCAAGAAGTGGAACCTGGTCATTTCGTTTTAAGATAATGAAGAAATAGAGGAAAATCGTACTTTTTATGGAAGCTATAGACATTTTTGGTAGAATTCTGTAAAATAACAGTACTATCTGAATTAATAGATAGTCCGCTTTCAAATGCGGATGAATAAGGTTTGAGGATTTGATTGCATTTCCTCCTAGGAAACCTTAATGAGAAGGGAGAGAAAGTTATGTCAAATCAAGTAGTTTTTGATAAAGTAGCTCAATTGATTGCAAACCGTTTTAGCGTTGACGCTTCAACCGTAACGGAAGGCATGACATTCCAACAAGACTTAGGCGCAGATTCACTAGATGTCGTGGAATTAGTTATGGAATTAGAAGATGAATTTGGAATTCAAATTTCTGATGAAGATGCAGAAAACATCACAACAATTGGAGACGCAGTGAATTATATCACTGAACATCAAGCTTAATATTCAAAAAGGATGGTAGATTTTTCTACCATCTTTTTTTATTAACAAAGAAATAAAATATTCATGATGTTCACAAATTAAAGACAATTTCTACATAATGTGTACAAAATGTTGAAGTGGTGCGGTTTTTATAATTAAAAATAAATGAAAAAATAATAAAAAAATAATGAGAAATAATATTTAAGGTTGAAGTGAGATGGGAATAAGAGTAAAATCTAAGATATTCTAAAAACAAATCCAAACTTGGAGGGAAACACATGAACAAAAAAGCAATTGCTGGTTTATTAGGTGCTGCTTCATTAGTAACTTTAGCTGCATGTAATAATAACAAAGCGAATAACGCGGGTGGGGAATCTGCTGCAAAAGCATCAGAACGTAAATTCCCAACTGAAGTATCAAATGAAGGGACAGTTGTAAAAGGCGGAACAATTAACTATGCGATTGTATCTGATTCACCATTTAAAGGGTTAATTAACCCATTACTATCAATTGATAATTCAGATGGTGCATTAGAAGATTTTGCTTTTGCAAACTTATTCGAATTCGATGAAAACCAACGCATCAAAAAAGATGGCGGTATGATGGAATTCACTTTAGACAGAGAAAATAAAACTGTAACGTTAAAATTACGTTCTAAAGACTACAAATGGTCAGACGGACAACCTTTAACAATCGATGACTATATCTTTACTTATGAATTTGTTGGTAATAAAGACTATAACGGTGTTCGTTACGATGAAAATGCTGAAAATGTTGTTGGTATGGAAGAATTCCACGCAGGAAAAGCAGATAAAATCTCAGGACTTGAAAAAGTGGATGACCAAACTGTTAAAATTCACTTGAAAGAAGTATATCCAGCTTTAGAAAAAGGTGGAAATGCTATTATGAGTAATATCTTGCCAAAACATATCTTCAAGGATATGACTTATGATCAAGCAGTGGCTTCAGACGCGGCTCGTACTAAAGTTGTTGGTAACGGACCATTCATCGTTGATAAAGTAGTTCCAGGGGAATCTGTAACATTCAAGAAAAACCCTTATTACTACAAAGGTGAACCTAAAGTGGACGGCGTAAAAGCGGACATTGTATCTCAAGACTCAATCGTTCAAGAAATGAAAGCTGGTAAATATGACTTTGCTTCAATGCCTCAAGAACAATATGATACTTATAAAAACTTATCAAATATCACATTGCTTGGTAACATCACAAACAGTATTTCTTATGTTGGTTTCAATATGGGTCACTTTGACAAAGAAAAAGGTGAACACGTATTTGAACCTTCTAAGAAAATGAGTGATCCAGCTTTACGTAAAGCAATTGCTTACGCATTAGATAATGAACAAGTAGCTAACGAAACTTATCAAGGTTTACGTATTGCAGCAAATACATTATTAACACCATTCTTCGGTGAAATCTATGCGGATAAATCAGAAGTTCCAGGATTCACATACAATCCAGAAGAATCTAAGAAAATCTTAGCCGACGCAGGTTATAAAGATACGGATAATGATGGCTATGTAGAAGATAAAGAAGGTAAACCATTAACGATTACATTATTAGTTCCAGTTGGTAGCCAAACAGATGAAGCTGTTATTCAACAATACATCGAATGGTGGAAAAATGTTGGTTTACGCGTAGAATTATTAAATGGTCGTGCATTAGATTTTAACGCATACGCTGAAAAATTAACAAAATATGCGGATGACTTCGATATGTGGTTAGGTGGATTCACAATTGGTTACAACCCTGACCCAGATGGATTATACGGACCAAAAGCTCGTTTCAACTTCTCACACTACGTGAATGATGAACACAATAAGTTAATCGAAGAAATTGCTTCTGAAGCTTCATTCGATCAAGCTAAACGTGTTGAATTATTCAAAAAATGGCAAAAATTCGTATTCGAAAACCCATTCCAAGTTCCACGCTTCAACACTTACTCACTAACAGCAGTAAACAAACGTGTTAAACATGTAGATATCGCTCAAGGTAAATCAACAGGATGGGAAGAAGTAGAATTACTTTCTGATACTGGTGTTGCTGATAAATAATTGAATGAAATCTTATTTTAAGGCCTTGCTTTTGCAAGGTCTTTTTTTGTATAAAAAGAAGTTTAAAAAGAAAAGAGTTCTTAATGAAATATAGTCTAAATCAGGTACTTAAAATAAAGTTAAAAAAGAATATAGATTTTTCTTGCAAATAATTAAAATTCTGTTAAAATTAACATCAAGAATTAATTTGTCAGACAATTCATCTGAAGTTAGGATGGACTTGAAGTCTGAGAGTGGAGGAAAAATGAAAAAGAAGAGCTTATTATTTTTATCAGCTGCAGCGGCAGCAGTAACATTAGCAGCATGTGGGAATGCTAATAATGGAAATAGTGGAAACACTTCATCTGAACCAGCAAAAGCAAGTTCAAAATCAAAATTCAATTCAGAAGTTACTCATGAAGGAACTGCAATTAAAGGCGGAACATTAAAATACGCTTTAGTAGCAGCTTCACCATTCAGTGGTATTTTCATTGATGAATTATCAACAAACACGACTGACTCATCAATTGCAAGTCAAGTAGACCAATCAATGTTTGAATATGATGAAAACCGTAAATTAACAAATACAGGTTTAGCTTCATTAGAATTAGACGTTGAAGGGAAAACAGCAACTGTAAAATTAAATGCAAAAGACTATAAATGGTCAGATGGACAACCGTTCACTATCGACGATTATATCTTTGCGATCGAAGCAATCGGTAATAAAGACTATACAGGGTCTCGTTATAATGACCGTTACCAAAACATTGTTGGAATGAAAGACTTCCACGAAGGTAAATCAGATAAAATCTCTGGTGTTGAAAAAGTGGATGACTACACTGTTAAACTTCACTTTGAAAAAATGTTACCATCAATGCAATTAGCAGGTGGAGCGATTCCAGCATATACAATGCCAAAACATATCTTCAAAGATATTCCAGTTAAAGATTGGGAACAAAGTGACTATGTTCGTGGTACAAAAGTAGTTGGCTTAGGACCGTTCACGATTGAATCAATCGTTCCAGGGGAATCTGTAACCTTAAAAGCAAACGAAAACTTCTATAAAGGTCGTCCTAAAGTAGATAAAATGGTGATGCAAGTAGTTTCTCCAGACTCAATCGTTTCAGAAATGAAAGCTGGAAACTACGATATCGCAAGCATGCCAAGTGCTCAATACGAAGCATTCAAAGATTTAACAAACGTAACATTCTTAAGTTCATTTGCGCCTTCTTATGAATATATTTCATTCAAATTAGGAACATTTGATAAATCACAAGGTAAAAACGTAACGAATCCAAACGCTAAAATGAGTGATCCTGCTCTTCGTCAAGCAATTGGTTATGCACTAGATATCGATTCAGCTGGTGAAAACTTATACCACGGATTGAACTATGGTACAAACTCTATCATCTTACCATTCTTCAAAGATGTATATAACAAAGAGCAAGAAGGATTTACTTACAACCCAGAGAAAGCAAAACAATTATTAGATGAAGCGGGTTATAAAGATGTTGATGGTGACGGAATCCGTGAAAATAAAGATGGTTCTAAATTAACGATTAACTTTGCCGCTCGTACTCGTGACGCAGCGAATGAGTCATTAATCCAACAATACTTAATTTGGTGGAAAGAAGTTGGTTTAGATGTACAACTTTATACAGGTCGTACAATTGAATCAAATAACTTCTACGTTAAAATCCAAGCAGATGATCCAGAAATCGATATGTTCGCTGGTGGTTGGGGAACAGGTTATGATCCAAACCCATCTAACTTGTTTGGTGAAACAGCTAAATTTAACTTCTCTCGCTATGTAAATGAAAAAGGTACTGAAATTATGAAGAAAATTTCTTCAACAGACGCTTTTGACGATGCGAAAAATAAAGAGTTCTACAAAGAATGGCAAGCATATGCTAAAGATGAAGCTTTCATGATTCCAACTTTAGTAGGGGATAGTGTAACTGCTGTTAATAAACGTGTGAAATACTATGACACTTCAATTGCAACAAGTGGTTCTAAAGCTCAAGTTTACCAAATCGAATTGACTTCTGAAGATGGAGCAAAATAATAAAATGAAGACAAGTCTAGGAAATTTCCTAGGCTTGTTTTGTTTTTGAAAAAATTCAAAAATGAGTAAAAAATGATGAAAATTAAAATAAGATTAAAAAACACTTGCAATTTGATAAAAAATCAAGTATTATAGTCCCAACATAAATTTATGGATTCGAAATAAGCGCAAAACAAAAGAACGGAGAATGAATATGAACAAGAAAAAAATGATGATTTTGTTTTCTGCAACGACAGCTTTAACCTTAGCTGCTTGTGGCGGAAATAATAGTAGTTCGTCGACAACAAGTACTGAAGCTAGTACACCCAAAACGAAGTATGCATCAGAAGTCACTCATGAAGGCACGCCGATTAAAGGCGGCACATTAAAATATGCTATCGTATCTTCATCACCGTTTGCTGGAATTTTTGCGGATGAGCTATCTCAAAATACTACCGATTCAACGATCGGGGGGCTTATAGATGAAAGCATGTTTGAATATGATGAGAACCGTAAATTAACCAATACAGGTCTAGCAAGTATTGAATTTGATGTTGAGAATAAAACAGCAACGGTCACTTTAAATTCAAAAGAGTATAAATGGTCGGATGGTCAACCAGTGACAATCGATGACTATATTTTCGCTTATCAAGCTATCGGAAATAAAGACTATACAGGTGTTCGTTACGACGGTGATTTTAAAAATGTCGTCGGAATGGAGGAATATCACAGTGGAAAAGCAGATAGTGTTTCAGGTCTTGAAAAAGTGGATGATTACACTGTAAAAATTCACTTCAAAGAAATGAGCCCGTCAATGCAATTAGCGGGAGGTTCTGTTTCTGCATACATCATGCCAAAACATATCTTCAAAGATATTCCTGAAGCGGAGTGGGAACAAAGTGATTACGTTCGTGGTAAAAAATTCGTTGGACTAGGACAATTCAAAATTGATTCTATTGTAGCCGGAGAATCTGTGACACTCGTTCCAAATGAACACTATTATAAAGGTGTTGCTAAAGTAGATAAAGTCGTAATGGAAGTCGTTTCACCAGATAATATCGTGTCAGAAATGAAAGCTGGTAATTACGATATCGCGACAATGCCAAACGCGCAATATGAAGCTTATAAAGATTTAACAAATGTGACTTTCTTAAGTTCACAAGCTTCAACCTATGAATATATCGGTTTCCACTTAGGAAAATATGATACTGCTACAGGTAAAAACGTAACAAATCCAAATGCAAAAATGAGTGATGTAAACCTACGTCAAGCGATGGCGTATGCACTAGATGTTGAAGCAGCGGGTCAAAACTTGTATAACGGATTACAACATGCCTCAAATTCTATTATCATTCCGTTCTTTAATGATGTTTATAATAAAGACCAAGAAGGATTTACTTACAATCCTGAAAAAGCGAAACAATTATTGGATGAAGCAGGATATAAAGATGTGGATGGAGATGGGCTTCGTGAAAACAAAGACGGTTCTAAGTTGAAAATTACTTTTGCCGCTCGTACACGTGACGAAGCCAACGAATCATTAGTACAACAATACTTAAACTGGTGGAAAGAAATCGGGTTAGACGTTCAACTGTACACAGGACGTACGATTGAATTGAACTCATTCTATGATAAAGTTCAAGGAGACGATCCAGAAATCGATGTGTTTGCAGCAGGATGGTCAACAGGTTACGATCCAAACCCAGAAGGATTGTTCGGGGAAACAGCGAAATTTAACTTTGAACGTTATGTAGATCCAGAAGGAACTGCAATTATGAAGAAAATCAGTTCAACAGAAGCCTTTGACTCAGCGAAAAACATTGAGTTCTACAAAGAATGGCAAAAATACGTTCATGATAAAGCGTTTATTTTCCCAACGTTAGTCGGAGAATCGATTACTGCTGTTAACAAACGTGTGAAATACTACGATGTTAACTTAGGTAGTCAAAAATCAGCTCTATATCAAATCGAATTAACGAGTGATACAGCAGCGAAATAAGGTTTCAAAAAGACTGGCACTGCCAGTCTTTTTCGTTCCTATAGAAAAAAGCTTTAAAAGAAAAATCAATTGGAAGATTTTTTCATTTTTTAGAATGAATCAAAATTAAAATAACATGAGAAAAGTTAATTTTTTGCTCATAAATAATAGCATTCAAGTCTAATTCATGGTAAACTAAAAATACGTTGTATTTGCGCTGGAATTGTCTTACAATTTGCATTCAAGCTGGAATCAACGTATAATGGAAACAATGTTTATTATTTTAAAATACAAATAGTTACACTACAAAAAATAAGGAGGAATCGGATTTGACAATTGATAAGCCACTATTAGAAATCAATAACTTGCACGTTGGTTTCCGTATCAAAGATGATTTTTATGATGCAGTAGATAATGTATCTTTAACATTAGAAAAGAATGAAATTTTGGCCATTGTTGGGGAGTCAGGATGTGGGAAATCTACACTAGCGACAACTATCATGGGATTACACAATAAAAACAACACAAAGATTACTGGAGACATTATTTATAATGATGTGAATTTAGTAAACTTAAATGAAGCGTTATATAACAAAATTCGCGGAAATGATATCGGAATGATTTTCCAAGATCCATTGGCTTCATTAAATCCTTTGATGACGATTGGTGCTCAAATCGACGAAGCTCTTTATTATCATACAGATTTAAATGAAAAAGAACGTACAGAACGTGTATTAGAATTGTTAGGACAAGTAGGGATTCCAAACCCACAACGTACTTTCAAACAATATCCACATGAATTATCAGGTGGGATGCGTCAACGTGTGGTTATCGCGATTGCATTATCATGTAAACCACCAATCATCATTGCCGATGAACCAACCACTGCCTTGGACGTAACCATCCAAGCGCAAATCTTAGACTTATTAAATGATATCCAAAAAGAAACAGAATCTGGAATCATCTTAATCACTCACGACCTTGGGGTAGTAGCAGAAACAGCTGACCGTGTAGCCGTGATGTATGCTGGACAATTTGTAGAAGTGGCACCAGTTGCTGAATTATTTACAAACCCACAACATCCTTATACTCGTTCATTACTACAATCAATCCCACAAGCGGGTTCAGAAGGTCAAGAATTACACGTAATCAAAGGAACAGTGCCACCATTACCAAAATTACCACGTAAAGGTTGCCGTTTCGCTCCACGTATTCCGTGGATTTCAGCGGACGCTCACGAAGAAGATCCAACACTTCATGAAGTTGGGCCAAATCACTTCGTTCGTTGTACATGTTATAAACATTTCCATTTTGAAGGGGAGGAAGCATAATGAGCGGTTTTGTAACCATTGAAGATTTAAAAGTTCACTATCCGATTCGTAGTGGCTTCTTTAACCGAGTAACGGATCATGTTTATGCGGTTGACGGAGTGTCACTTGAAATTGAAGAAGGGAAAACTTACGGTCTTGTTGGAGAATCAGGTTCTGGGAAATCAACTATCGGTAAATCGATTATTGGTCTAGAACACGTAACAAGCGGTAAAGTCATTTACGAAGGGCAAGACGTAACAAACAAAGCACGTCGTCGTACTTCAGACTATAACCGTAATGTACAAATGATCTTCCAAGATTCACTATCAAGTTTTAACCCTAAAAAACGTATTTTAGATATCGTAGCTGAACCATTAAGAAACTTTGAACGTTTATCTCCAGAAGAAGAGAAAAAACGTGTTATCGAATTAATGGAAATTATCGGATTATCTGAAGAAGCATTATTAAAATATCCACACCAGTTCTCAGGTGGTCAAAGACAACGTATCGGTGTTGCTCGTGCTTTAGCAAGTAACCCTCGTTTAATCATCGCCGACGAACCAGTATCAGCGTTAGACTTATCTGTACAAGCGCAAGTGTTAAACTACATGAAACGTATCCAAGATGAGTTCAACTTAAGCTACTTATTTATTTCCCATGACCTTGGGGTTGTAAAACATATGTGTGATGAGTTATTCATCATGTACCGTGGACGTTTCGTTGAAACTGGACGTGCTGAGGATATTTATGCAAATCCACAACATATTTATACAAAACGTCTATTATCTGCGATTCCGGTTATCGATCCAGAAAACCGTGAAGCAAACAAACTTCGTCGTAAAGAAGCTGAGAAATTCTATCAAGAAAATCAAAAACTTTATTATGATGAAAACGGTCGTGTATTCGATTTACAAAAAATCTCAGACACACATGCTGTTGCATTAAATCCAAAAGGAGGAAACTAATTATGTGGAAAACCATTTTACGTCGTGTGTTATTGATGTTGCCACAAATCTTCATCCTTAGTGTGTTAGCATTCTTAATCGCGAAGATGATGCCAGGGGATCCATTTACAGGTTTAATTACTCCAGAAACGGATCCAAATACAATTGAAGCTTTACGTGTGAAATCTGGATTCTATGATCCACTTCCTGTACAATATTGGAACTGGATTTCTAAAGCTTTCCGCGGAGACTTCGGTCAAAGTTATACTTACAAATATGAAGTTACAAAATTAATCGGTGAACGTATTGGTAACACAGTTTGGTTATCATTATTAACATTGATTTTAACTTACTTAATTGCATTACCATTAGGGATGATTGCAGGTCGCTACCAAAACTCTTGGGCTGACAAAGCAATCGTAGTATATACATTCATTACTTACTCAATCCCAGTATTCGTATTCGCCTTAGTATTATTATGGTTATTTGGTTATACATTAGGTTGGTTCCCAACTCGTGGTTCTGTCGATTCAGACGTCGTGAGCGGAACATTAGCTTACTACTTGAACAAATTCCACCACTTAATTCTACCAGCGTTTACGATGGCGATTCTTTCAACTACTGGTACGATTCAATACTTACGTACTGGGGTTATCGATGCGAAGAGCCAAGACTACGTTCGTACAGCACGTGCGAAAGGGGTTCCTGAAAATGTTGTGTTCAACCGCCACATCTTCCGTAACTCAATCTTACCGATTGCAGCTTTCTTAGGATATGAATTCACTGGTTTAATCGGTGGTTCTGTATTTATCGAAAACATCTTCTCATATCCAGGAATGGGGAACTTATTCGTATCATCTATTACAGGACGTGACTACTCAGTAATCTTAGCGTTACTATTACTATTTGGTACAGCGACTCTTCTAGGTACGCTATTATCAGATATTATTATGAGTATTGTAGACCCACGTGTCCGTGTACAATAATTAAAGGAGGAGTAGCAAATGGAGCAAAATAATGTAAATACAGTTGAAGAAACTGTCGTTGAAGAAAGCACCGTATCTACACCGCCTGCTGGTTTTCAGGTTATTGTACGGGAGTTTTTAAAAGATAAAATTGCCTTAACAGCGTTAATTTTATTAGTGTTAATTTTCTTAGTGATCTTTATTGGACCAATGTTTATTAATGAAGATACAGCTCTTAAAGTAAACATTTTAGGTCGTTATAAAGCTCCATCAAATGCGCACATTTTAGGGACTGACGAAAGTGGTCGTGACGTTTTAGCCTTATTAATTATCGGGGCTCGTAACTCAGTATTAATCGGTTTCTCAGTTACAATCTTGACATGTATCATCGGTATCATCGTTGGATTGATTTCTGGTTACTACGGTAAATGGGTGGACACAACTTTAATGCGTGTCGTTGACTTTATCATGATCTTACCAACATTGATGATCATCATCGTGTTCGTAACAGTGATTCCAAACTACACAATGTTCCACTTCGTATTTATCATGACAGCCTTCTATTGGGTAGGTTCTGCTCGTTTATTCAGAACACGTACACTTCAAGAAGCAAGTTTAGACTATGTAAATGCATCTAAGACATTAGGTTCAAGTGATATCCGTATTATGTTCCGTGAAATCTTGCCAAACTTAAGTTCATTAATTATCGTTAACTTAATCTTACGTTTAGCAGGGAACATCGGTATTGAAACAGGGTTAACTTACTTAGGTTTCGGTTTACCATTTACAACACCATCACTTGGTACATTAATCTCTGCAGCGAAAAATGCGGACATCATTGAAAACAAATTATGGGTTTGGTTACCAGCCACAATCTTAATCTTAATCATGATGTTATGTATCAACTATGTTGGTCAAGCCTTACAACGTGCAGCGGATTCTCGCCAACGTTTAGGTTAATCATAAAACAGCAAAAGAGATTGAAGGAAACTTCAGTCTCTTTTTTTGTGCGCAAAAGGCCAAACAGAAAATTTTTTCGTACCTAATAGAGAAGAAAAGTTTAGGTTTTCGATGTTTGGTTGTGAAATAGAAGGGAATCTAGTAAAATAGAGAATACAAATGGCGAAAGGAGTGGCCACGATGTACGTAAGTGAATCATTTGAAACGGTACTAAAGAACCGTGAATTGAAACTGGATAAGAAAGATTTAGGCAATGACGGAATTGCGTTTCTGGGTCTGTATTCAGAAGGAGAAGATGAGTTTCCGTTTAGCGTCGTGTTTGATGATAGCCAGGACCGTACCGATTACCAAATCACTTATGAAGGAATCGGAAATGGAAAAGACTTAGGTTTAGATTTATTCGATGTACTTTTTACCATTAATCGCTTAAACCAGGAGTTAGTGGCCTACTATACGCTACTCATGGATCCAGACGGTGAACTTTTTATTCGCTATGTGGGAAGAGTAACTCCATTTGAAACTTTCACTTTGTATGAATTACTCGTGATTGGTTCAAAAATTGCCTCAGAAGTACGAAGAACATTATTAGAGTTAAAGGATGAGAACGATATTTAAGAAGTATTCTGATTTGATAAAGCCATTCGACATTATTATTGTGCTCGTGTTATTGGTCTTATCATTTTTACCAAATGCAATTTATGCTTACCAACAAGCAACCGTCAAAGAGGAAGCCAAAATATATGCCATCATTACCATTGATGGGGAGGAAGTTCAGCGCATCGAGTTGAGCGAAAACACGCCTCGTGAAGAGTTTTATTTTGAACCTCATGATAATCAATATAATATTATCGAAGTTGATGGAACTAGAATTAGAGATAAAGAGGATAATAGCCCCGATCAGATTGCTGTGAATACGGGCTGGATTTCTAAACCGGGGCAGACCAGCATCTGCTTACCACATGGCTTGATGATTGAAATTGTCTCAACCGAGCCTGCCAATAGTGATAATGACACCATTATCCCGTTATAAAATAAAGGAAAGTTCGCTGCAGTTGTAGCGGACTTTTTGATTTCTCGACATTTCCCGTTCCAAGGAGGAGAGTATTTTTCCCGTTGCCTTTGCGGTACGCCAAATGGACTAAAATCACACAGCAAATTTTTATACACCAAGCTATTTCGGAGTTTTATTAGGACATCCTCCTAGTAAGAATTTCTCTATGAAGAAGACGATGAGGAGAATCAAGCGGATTTTATAATAGCAGTAATGGGGGATAGCATTCAAAGTGAATTACGTACTCTTGAAAATTTATTTTCTAGAGTACGTTTGAATCTTGAAAGAGCTTGAGACCATGGCTCAAGCCGGTGCCCCATTACAGCTATAATAAAAAAATCCGCAAGGATTCGAATCAGCGTCATAAGCCCAACCTTCAAGAAGCACCAAAAGAAATCCTATGAATAGTTAATGCACCACTTATTTTATAAAAAACTCACGAAAGAGCGCTGGAATATGGTATTATAGTGAAATAAGGAGGAATGCACTGTGCGAATTATTTCAGGAGAATTTGGCGGAAGACGCTTAAAGGCAGTACCGGGCCAAAATACTCGTCCGACGACAGACAAGATAAAAGAATCGCTCTTCAATATTTTGGGCGGTTATTTTGACGGAGGAGTCATGCTCGATATGTACAGTGGAAGCGGAGCCGTTGCCATTGAGGCCGTTTCTCGTGGGATGGACCGTGCGTTTCTATTCGAGAACAATCGCCTTGCACAAAAGACGATTGAGCAAAATATCGAGATTACAAAATCGCCCGAGCAGTTTCATTTAAAACGACAAAACGTGAAACAAGGACTCAAAACCATTGCAAGTGATCCGGCGTTTGAACCGTTCGAGTTGGTCTTTATGGACCCACCGTATCGCTTGCAAGAAATTGTAAAAGACATTGAGCAGTTGCAAGAACTCAACCTGCTTTCCGCAGACTGCGTGATTGTCTGTGAGGTGGATAAGGAAGTGCAACTTCCCGAGCGAATTTTAGAACTTGAGCAATATAAGCGCGTGGAGTACGGGATTACAGCCTTAGTGTTCTTTGACCGTGCGGCTAGCGAAGAGGAGGCTTAGTATGAGAAAAGCGGTAGTAGCAGGAAGCTTCGATCCGATTACGAATGGGCATTTAGATATTATCGAGCGAAGCAGTGAGCTCTTCGATGAAGTGATTGTGGTTTTATCGCATAATGTTCAGAAAAATTATTTATTTTCATTAGACGAGAGAAAATCATTGGTCGAAAAAGTGATTGCGCATGTATCCAATGCTAGAGTGGTAGCCGTAAGCGGAGGATTAACCGTAGAGGCTGCAGCCAAGTTAGGAGCAAGCGTTCTTGTGCGCGGGGTTCGAAACGCAACCGACTTCGAATATGAAGCGACTCTTGCATCCCATAACCGTGTTCAAAACGGGGAAGTTGAAACGGTTCTTTTGCTCAGTAAGGAAGAATACCGATTTGTAAGCTCTTCGATGATGAAGGAATTGGCACGTTTTGGTGGGGATGTCAGTCCTTTTGTCCCTGAAGTTGTAAAAAGTGCATTAGAAGAAAAGTATAAGGATGCGCCAGAGAGAAAGATTAGAATGGATAAGGAGATTACAAATGTCGAAGTCTAAGAAAATTTTTTATATTATTTTAACGGTTATTTTGTTAGCGATTATTTCATTCATTCCCATTCCTTACGTCATTGAATCTCCCGGAACGGCTGAAGATGTATCTCAGTTTCTAACGGTCAATGGGACAAAAGATGAAGAAGAAGGGGCACTGCGAGTGCTGACGGTCTATATAGAGCAAGCAACCGTCCTAACTTCTTTAAAACAATTTTTCAAACATCATGAGATTTTACCTGAAGAAAAAGTGTTTGGAAACTATACACCAGAAGAATATAATCAATTACAAGAGTTCAGTATGCGAAATGCACGTTCAAAAGCAGTTCGTGTCGCCTTTGAAGCAGCTGGAAAGTCAGTAGAAAGTAAAGTCAACGGTATTTTTGTCACTCGAGTGGATCAAAATTCTAATTTCCGTGATAAATTAAAAGTCGGTGATATCATTGAAACAATTGATGGAAAGAGACTTGAAAATACGGATGAGAGTCTTGAAGAACTACAAGATTATCTTTCTTCATTGCAACCAGGTCATTATTTATCGCTGATGGTCAAACGCGATGGAAAGCCTCAACTCATTCGAGAGCAATTAAAAATGAACAGTCGTACTGGTAGAATTCGTTTAGGATTTGATGGAGAGATTGATGAAGACGTAACTTCGGATCCGTCGATTGAATTTGATCCTCATGGTGTCAGCGGCACTTCAGGAGGTTTAATGTTCACGCTTGAAATCTATAATCAAATTACAAACAGCCATTTGAAAAAAGGACATAATATTGCGGGAACTGGAACGATTGAATTAGATGGAAAAGTTGGAAGAATCGGTGGGATTGATAAGAAATTAGTAGCTGCGATTGAAGCTGGAGCTACTGTTTTCCTAGCACCGGATGATGAAATCACGGATGAGATGCGTGAGCGTTATCCAGATATCAAGACAAATTACGAAGAAGTCAAAGAAGCAGCTGAAAAGTTAGGGACGGATATTAAAATCTATCCTGTGAAAACTTTACAAGAAGCGATTGAGATTCTAAAAAATCTATAACAGGAGAGTCATTTTTCTCATATCTTTAATTGGAGCAATCTTTTTAAGGAGTGAGAAAAATGGCTTTTTTTGATACATGGAGAAATAAATGGGAAGAAATGAATTGGAAAGTAAAAGGGAGTGTTTTATTTGTTTGCCTCATTATCGGGATGGGGCTTTTTTGGATGAGTCGCCAAGGGGAAGAGGTGGAAGAAGCTGCCACATCCCTAGCAGAGACAACCATTCTTCCTCAAGAGGTAGAAGATAAAACAACGGTTTCGACCGTCATTTATGTTGATGTAAAAGGAGAAGTTCACCACCCAGGAGTTTATCAAATGAAAGCAGAAAGTAGAGTGAAAGACCTCATTGAGGCTGCAGGAGGGTTCACTCCATTAGCAGATGATCAAAAATTGAATTTAGCTCAACTCTTAGAGGATCAAATGGTGATTGTAGTCCCCAAAAAGGGAGAAGAAGTGAATTCGGAGCTCGCTCAAGCGCCCACGTCTCAGAAAAAGGAAGTTGGAAAAGAAGGTAAGGTCAATATTAATACGGCAACCGTTGAAGAATTGAAGACATTAAAAGGGATTGGGGAGAAAAAGGCAGAAGCCATTATAGAATATCGAAAGCAAAATGGTTCCTTTAAAAACAAAGAAGAACTTATGAAAGTCAGAGGGATTGGAAAGAAATTATATGAATCCTTTGAGGAAAGAGTGATTGTCCAATGATTTACTTTGTTCTTACAAGCGTGATGGGGATGGCGATGGTCGTTTTTTCAGTCGGGAAAGTGGGATGGGTTCTTCCATTACTGCTCATCGTAGTGGGTCTTATCCGTAAACAATCAGTACGAAAAAAAGTAATGGGTCTAATGCTCGTTGGAATTTTTTCTATTCGCTCATTTTATTATATCCAGGCTATTACACAAACTCCTTTTTACCCTTCACAACCTCTCCATGGGCAAATGATATTAAATCCCCATCACCTCAAAGTGAATGGGGATTTGTTAACAGGAAGTGCTCTTCTAGAAGCTGAAGGACAGAGTGAAAGAGTATTTTTCCGTTATACTCTTACTTCGGAAGAGGAGCAAAAGGAATTTCTAGAACTGGATCATGTGGTAAAGGTATCTGTCGAAGGAATTATTGAGGAAATCGAACCAGCTAGAAATAAAGGGAATTTTGAGGCGAAAAATCACTATTTGAGTTTGGGGATTCTTCATTCTTTCAAAATTGAGAGTCTATCAAATAGAAAAATCGTTGTCAAAGGAATCCATGCTGCTATTGAAAATCTTCGTTTCTGGCTGCTACATCAAGTGCGCATGCAGAAGGAAAACCAGGTCAAACAATATACATTAGCATTGCTTCTTGCGGAAAAATCAGGATTTGATGAAGAAGTATGGGAACGGTACAAACAACTTGGGATTCTGCATGTATTAGCGATTTCGGGGCTTCATATTTCGTTAATGGTTTCGGTTCTGCAAAAGTTTTGCTGGAGGTGCGGGATTACTCGAGAGAGAACAGATGGTGTATTAATGTGTTTTGTGCTGTTCTATGGGTTTGTCATCGGATGGGGCATTAGTGGGACACGCGCGATTGGAATGGTGATCCTCTCGATTCTTTTGAAACGATGGACGCCTCTTCGTCATCACTCTCAACTATGGAGCCTTTTAGGGATGCTTGTCGTATCGCTCCTCATTTGGCCAGGAATTCTTTGGAATGTCGCTTTTCAATTAAGTTATGCTCTTAGCGCAGTGATTCTTCTATTATCCAAATGGCAAAAAAATGTGCTTCCTAAAGTCAACGCTTCATTATGGATTCCAATAGGAGTGAGTGTTATGGCTCTGCCACTCGTCTGTCAGTATTTCTTTTATTGGAATGCCTTTAGCATCGTTCTTACTGCGTTGTTTTCGCTATTGTTTGAAGGGGTTCTATTCCCGTTATTAACGATTTATTTGATTGCGGTATTATCGGGATGGGAAAATTTAGTGGACATCATTTGCTTTCTGGGAGAAGCACTTCTTTCGGGGCTCACGCAAGTATTAACCTTTTGTCAGAAGTTCACCTTTACAAAATTTACATTCGGCATTTGGGAACCATGGGAGTGGATTTGTTATTTTTTGCTAATTCTTTTCGCTCTTGTGCTATGTGAACGAAGGAAGATGACGGTTAAAAAAGGACTTTTTTGTCTGGGGACTCTTATTTTACTTCTGATAGAAGTTCCCTATCATTGGGGAAATGAATTAATAATGATTGATGTCGGACAAGGAGATTCGATTTTAGTAATGGCTCCAGGATGGAATCAAGCGACATTAATCGATACGGGTGGATTGAGCGATTTTGCCTCCAAAGAAGAATGGAAAAGGCGCAAGAGAAAATCTCAAGGAGACACAACCGTCATTCCTGCTCTTCAAGCAGAAGGACTTTCAGAATTGTCGCAAGTAATGCTTTCCCATGGAGACGAAGATCATGTCGGGAATCTTCAAGCAATTGCAAAACAGATTAAAATTAAAGAAATAGTGATTGGAAAAGGGATGGAGAATCTTCCATTGATGCAACTATTAAAAAAGGACTATCCGTCCACACGGTGGAAGTTGGTTTCTTCAGGAAACGAGTGGAAATGGAATCAAATGAAGTGGCAAATTCTGTGGCCAAAAGACGTTTCCCAAGGAGAAAATGATGATTCAATTGTAGCTCTACTAACGATTCAAAAGCATACCGTGTTACTCACTGGCGATGCTTCTGAAAAAGTAGAAGACAATATTCTAAAAGATACTCCCAATTTGCATTTTTCAATTTTGAAAGTGGGACATCATGGAAGTCGAACGTCTACAAGCGAAGCATTGTTACAAAAAGCTTCCCCTTCTATTGCCTTGGTTTCTTGCGGGAAGAATAATGGTTATCGCCATCCTTCAATTGAGACGGTAGGGAGGCTGAACGGCATACACGCTCATATTTTCCGCACGGATCAAGATGGACAAATTCGTCTTTATTTTAGAAAAGAACAAATCGAAATTTCTACGAAACTATCGAAAAAACGTCAAAAATTGAAAGAATAGACAAAGCCCACGTTTCAAGATAAACTTAAAGGACAGGAGGCGGAAAGATGGAATTTGAGAAACAACTCGATCGCATTAAAAACGGGCAAGTGAATCTGGTTTATTTAGTTCAAGGAAAAGAACCTTATTTACAAGAACTTGCACGGAAAGTGTTTTTAGAGACCATTGTGGCTCCTGAAGATCAAGACTTGAATGTGGGACGATTCAATATGGAGGAAGTCTCTATTCAAACAGCTATTCAAGATGCAGAGTCGGTTCCTTTTTTTGGAGAGAGAAGATTAGTACTGGTTGATAATCCAAGCTTTTTTACAGGGGAAAAAGAGAAAAAATCAATGGATCATCAATTAGAAAGGTTGCAAGCCTATTTGGAAAATCCAATGGACAGTTCCGTGATGGTATTCTTTGCTCCGTATGATAAGTTGGATCAACGAAAGAAAATCGTGAAACAGTTAAAGAAAGTGGCGGTTTTATTAGATGCTAGTGAACTAACAGAGAGAGATGTTAAACAGTATATTCAAGATTCTCTGCGTAACCACCAGTACACCATTCAAGAAGAAGCACTTGAGACTTTACTCGTAAAAACGCAATATTCACTAACGAATAGTATGAAAGAATTAGATAAACTGATGATTGCTTCCATTGATACAAAAATGATACCACTGGAATTAGTCGAGAGTTTAGTCGCCAAAACATTGGAACAGAATATTTTTGAACTCGGGGAATCAATTTTGAAAAAAGAAGGAGTCAAGGCGCTCCAAATCTATCACGATATGTTACTACAAAAAGAAGACCCCTTGAAGATGAATGCGATTCTTTTAGGACAGTTTCGATTATTGCTTCAAGTGTCCTACTTGAAAAGAGAAGGATATCAAGAACCAGAAATTCAAAAGACACTGGGCGTACATCCGTACCGTGTGAAGATTGCCTTGCAACAATCCAGAAGATTTGGGTTACCCCTTTTAGAAAAAGCCTTTATGCAATTGGTCGACACAGAATATGCTTTAAAGACGAGTGTAGGCATTAAAGAGATGCAACTGGAATGGTTTATCTTACAGTTTTGCGCGTAGAAAACAACAAAATTCAAATATACAATATGGAGGAATATGTATGACCCCAATGATGATCATTATCGCTGCAGTTGTAGTGTTAGTATTACTAAGTTATGTAAAGGTAAAAACAAACAATGTTTCTAATAGAGAAAGTTCCTATTCGAATACTAATCGTTCATCTAACGAAGAAGTAGAGTATATCCCAGAAGAACTCGAAGAACACTTACGTACATTAAAACGCGACGGTCGCCTTATTCAAGCAATCAAAGACTTACGTGACGAAACAGGAATGGGCTTAGCCGAAGCCAAACAATTTATCGATGACTTATCTGTCTAACAAAATCAGAGTGCCAGGAGAGGAATCCTCCTTCCCCGGCACTCTCTTTTTTTTAGGAGGCTTTACCTTTCCCTTAGCCTTTTAATTGCCCGGGCTCTCTTTTCTTTCCCGGAGCAGTCCCATTGATCGGGCTTCTTTTTTATCTCTGGAATCAAGAATAGGGTAAAATTCTTACGGATTCTACGGGTAAAATCTAATAAGAGGATAAACAAAAAAGAATCAGTTTATTGAAAGAATAGCGGGAAAGTGCATTAAATGCGAATTAGCAGGAGTAGGAAGTCCTTCCGTACTCCTGCTTTGAGGCTTTAAAGGCGAGAGAACTAGGCTCGAGCCGTTGCCCCGCTATAACTCTTTCAATAACAAAACTGATTCTTTTCAGTTTATCCGATATAAAAATCTACCTTGAAGAAATCCGTAAGGATTTTACCCAACCAACAAGAAGCACCACTTCTATTTCAGAGCATAAAAAAAGAGCCCGAGATCAATTCTCAGGCTAATTATTATTTGCTTAATTTTGCAGCAAGACGTGATTTGTCACGAGAAGCTTTGTTTTTGTGGATTAATCCTTTAGAAGCAGCTCCGTCGATTGCTTTGTGAGCAGCACGTAATAATTCTTCAGCATTTTCAGCACCTTCAGCTACTGCAGCTTCGAATTTTTTGATAGCAGTACGCATAGCAGAAGTTTGTGAGTTGTTTGCTAGTGTTGACTTTTTGTTAGTACGAACACGTTTGATTTGTGATGCGATATTTGGCAATGGGTTCACCCCTCTTTCATTTTACATGTATAATCACTGATCAGTTGTTTCCAACACGGACTATTATACAAAAGTCCAGTATGAAATGCAAGCAAGGTATAGGGTTGGGAGGGTGCAAGCTGGCGGTAAATATTGTTTATTGATGGTATAATGGAAAAGAATCGAAAAAAGAGGTGAAGGTATGAATGAATTTAAACTAGTGGCTCCGTATACGCCACAAGGAGATCAACCTCAGGCCATCCAGGAATTAGTGGAGGGGCTTAATAAGGGCGTTAAAGAACAGACACTTCTTGGTGCGACAGGTACTGGGAAGACATTTACGATTGCTAATGTAATTAAAGAAGTGAATAAGCCAACATTAGTGTTAGCCCATAATAAAACATTAGCAGGGCAATTATATGGAGAGTTAAAAGAATTCTTTCCAGACAATGCTGTAGAATATTTTGTTTCTTATTATGATTACTACCAACCAGAAGCCTATGTGCCTTCTAGTGATACTTATATTGAAAAAGAATCCAGTGTCAATGATGAAATCGATAAGTTGCGTCACTCTGCTACAAGCGCGCTTTTGGAAAGAAGAGATGTCATTGTAGTTGCTTCCGTATCTTCTATGTACGGGTTAGTAAATCCAGAAGACTATCGTGACCATGTATTGTCTCTTCGAGAAGGAATGGAAATAGAAAGAGATGAATTGCTGCGTCGTTTAGTTGAAATGCAGTTTGAGCGCAATGACTATGATTTCAGAAGGGGAACATTCCGAGTGCGAGGCGATGTAGTCGAAATCTTCCTCGCGGGACATGATGCGACAGCATTTCGAATCGAGTTTTTTGGTGATGAAATCGAAGCGATTAAAGAAGTAGATGTGTTAACAGGAGAAATTAAGGCAACGGTAGAGCATGTTCCAATCTTCCCGGCCACGCACTTTGTCGCGAATGAAGACCAAATCTCTAAGGCGGTTGCAACGATTAAAGAAGAACTCGCCCTCCGCTTACAAGAATTAAGGGATAATAATGAGTTGCTCGAAGCGCAGCGATTAGAGCAAAGAACCAATTACGATATTGAAATGCTCCTTGAGATGGGATATTGTAATGGGATTGAAAACTATTCTCGACATATGGATGGGAGAAAGCCAGGGCAACCGCCATATACATTGCTTGATTTCTTCCCAGAAGATGCACTATTTGTAGTGGATGAGTCTCATATTACGATGTCTCAAATTCGTGGAATGTATAATGGGGACCGCGCGCGTAAGGAGCAGTTAATTAAGTACGGATTTAGATTGCCAAGTGCGTTAGATAATCGTCCATTACGCTTTGAAGAGTTCGAAGAGAAAGTTCCGCAAATTATTTATATTTCGGCGACTCCAGGGCCATATGAATTAGCACATACGCCAAAAGTTACCGAGCAAATCATTCGTCCGACAGGCTTGCTCGATCCGCCTGTGGAAGTTCGTCCAATCAAAGGTCAAATTGATGACTTAATTAGTGAAATTAATTTACGTGTTGAACGAAATGAACGTGTCTTTATTACGACGCTTACGAAGAAAATGTCTGAAGATTTAACCGATTACCTAGAAGAAGTAGGCATTAAAGTGAAGTATCTTCATAGTGATATTAAGACATTGGAACGTACTGAAATCATCCGAAACTTGCGATTAGGAGAATTCGATGTATTGGTCGGAATCAACTTGCTTCGTGAGGGCTTAGACGTACCAGAAGTCTCTCTAGTGGCGATTTTAGATGCAGACAAAGAAGGCTT
Organism: Granulicatella sp. HMSC30F09; assembly: GCF_001806915.1. NCBI lineage: Bacteria > Bacillati > Bacillota > Bacilli > Lactobacillales > Carnobacteriaceae > Granulicatella > Granulicatella sp. HMSC30F09. The sequence goes on from NZ_KV786423.1 coordinate 121,652, forward strand.
CCTACGTAGTGAGCGAGCTTTAGTGCAAACGATTGGACGTGCCGCACGAAACGCAAATGGACGAGTGATTATGTATGCCGATAAGATTACGGACTCTATGCAAAGGGCGATTGATGAAACAAACCGTCGTCGTAGTGTCCAAGAGGCTTATAATAAGGAACACGGCATCGTTCCGAAGACCATCGTGAAGAATATTCGTGATTTAATCGCGATTACACATGAAGTGGAAAAAGAAGATGCTCCAAGCACCGCAAAAGACTTCAAGAAAATGTCGCAAGAACAAAGACGCGAAGCCATCGAGTTGCTGGAATTGGATATGCGTGCAGCTGCCAAAGCACTGGATTTCGAAAAAGCGGCTGATCTGCGTGATGTGATTTTAGAGTTAAGAGCTGAGTATAAATTATAAGAGGGTTATTCAATGAAATGGAATTTAAAAGAAGACCTGACAGAACATGAAGGAGAAACAATTCTTAGTCATATAGAAGGTTTCTCCTTCTATATTGTCAGTGCCACAAAAGAAAAGGGATTAGAAATCATTGTTTTAGATGAGTTTAATGAACGGTACACTTTGTTTGATGTAGAAACAACAGGAAGTAGTATTGCCCAAGCTCTTCGAGAAGAAGCCGGTGAAATTGCTACCAAGTGGATTCATCCTCTTCAGGGAGAACTGAGCGCCACGAGGGAAAAATGGACGAATTGGATTCATAGTAATATTGTTCCTTTTAGTTCGCAACCGTTCAAAAGATCATCCGCTACGTTGTTTAGAGTGGAAGAGGAAGGAAAATGCTATGCCTTGATGACGGAAATCCCGTTCCATAAATTAGGGGTTGCAAGTGAAGAACGAGTGTTAATCTTGAATGTGAAAATTGATCCGGACACGAAGGAAAAGCTATTAATGAATGAAGGTTTCTTTGAAGTGTATCATATGAATAAAAAGCATTGGATTTCAATTGCGCTGAATGTATGCACAGATGAAGCACTCATCAAAGAGTGTATTTATTACAGCTACAAATGTGTTGCAAAGAAAGACAATTCTTTACTTTCTAAAAGAGGTTCGTTATAATTTTCAACATAGCGTTTTAGCAAAAGGAGATTTTTTTATGGTAAATATTGCAATTGTAGGAGCGACAGGGGTCGTTGGAACAAAAATGATTGAACGTTTAGAAGAAAGTAACTTACAAGTAGACCACTTATATCTACTTGCATCAGCACGTTCAGCAGGAAAAGTACTACAGTTTAGAGGAAAAGAGTATGTAGTCGAAGAATTAACGGAAGACTCCTTCAAGCGTGATATTGACTACGCGATCTTCTCAGCAGGGGGCGGTACTTCATTGAAATTCGCACCCATCGCAGAACGTGACGGCGTGATTGTGATTGATAACTCGAGCGCATGGAGAATGGATCCAGAGATTGATTTAGTCGTACCAGAATGTAACGCACCAACATTAGAACGTAAGATAATCGCAAATCCAAACTGCTCAACCATCCAATCAGTGGTACCATTACGTCCATTGCATGATGCATTTGGATTAAAACGTGTGGCCTATACAACTTTCCAAGCGGTTTCAGGTTCTGGACAAGCAGGGATTAACGATTTAAGAAACGGGGAAAAAGGGGAAGCTCCAACAAACTACCCACACCCAATTTACAATAACGTATTGCCACATATCGATGTGTTTTTAGAAAATGGCTATACAAAAGAAGAAATGAAAATGATTCAAGAAACGCGCAAGATTCTTGGTTTATCAGATGATGTAGCTGTGACAGCCACTTGTGTGCGTGTACCTGTATATAACTCACACTCTGTAGAAATCAATGTGACTTTCGAAAAAGATACAACACCGGAAGAAATTCGTGCATTATTAGCAAAAGCACCAGGCGTAATCGTATTAGATAAACCTGAGGAAAATGTGTATCCAACACCATTACAAGCAACTGGACATGATGAAGTGTACGTGGGACGTATTCGTCGCGACATTTCTCAACCAAACAGCTTCCACATCTGGTGTGTGGGCGACAATATCCGTAAAGGTGCAGCGAGCAATGCCATCCAAATTGCGGAGTATATTGAAGCAAACGGATTACGTAAATAGGGAGTAAGACAAAAGCTAAAAAAGGACTCACAGTGAAGTGCACCCTGTCAAGTAGACAGGAAA
>NZ_KV786424.1:0-4374 GCF_001806915.1 Granulicatella sp. HMSC30F09
AAAATGTGTCCAGGATTCTGGGTACATATCACTTTAAGGCGCTTTTTTGTTGCATTAATCTGTTAGATTTTCAACAAAGCGTTGGAAAATCGTTAATAGAATGCTCACCACTAAGGTAATCAACGGACTTGAAAATGAGAATCCCGGTCCGACAAACCATGATGTAATACTTAACATCATCGCATTTAACACAAAGCTAAAGCATCCAAACGTTACAATCGTTACTGGCAATGTTAAAAGGAATAAAATCGGTTTAACAAATAAGTTAAGTACCGCAAGAACGATACTTGCAATAAGCGCTGCTACCCAGTTTGTAACGTAAAACTGTGGAACAAACCATGCAATTACCAAAAATCCTAATGTATTAATGGCAATTTTTTTAGTAAATGACACTAAAAATCACTCCAATCATCATTATCCTCATCTTCTACTTTTCGAGCAGTTTTACGAGGACGATTATTTCTAGAAGTATAGTAGTAAGTATCTTGTCGATTACGACGACGGTACTCAGAACCCCCTTCTGGAATTATGATAGCAAGTAATATATAGAGGAAAATTGGAAAACCTGTCCAACAAAAAATCAAGAATAGTACACGGACAATTGTTGGATCTACTTCAAAGTATTCCGCAATTCCTCCCATTACTCCACAAAAAATTCGGTTATTTCTGGATCTTCTCAACTTTTTCATTTTATTTATCCCTCTTTCTTACTATCTGTCTTTGATTGTAGCTGATTTACATGAATATTACCAGTTGTTGTTTCTGCAACTACTTGTGGCATAAATTCTTTTTGCTTACAAATCACTGCTGTTCTTTCTGTTAAATCTTTTCTTTGTTTAATCACTTCAAAAATAGTTTCATCAAAGTGGAGACTTCCTAGAGATGTTTCTAAATTCGCTTCTAATCCTAATTCTTCGGCTAAACTGATTTTTACATTTCCGTTTGCTGTCTCAACATCCACTTTTTTCGTTTGTGGACTAGTAATTTCTACTTTAATATTACCATTTACCGTTTCAAATTTTGCTCCACGGAATTCTCCTTCTAAGCTAATATTTCCGTTCACCGTTTCAGAAACGATATCTTTAAAATCTAAGTGTTCATATTTTAGGTTCCCATTGACAATTTCAGACTCTAATAAAACCCCTGTGACATCTTTTAGGAAAATATTTCCGTTATTACTTTCTAAGTAATAATCTTTCCCTTTTAATTCTTTTAGATGAAGCGTTGTGTTTAAGCCTTTCATCGAAACATAATCATATTCTTTTTCTGGTAAAGAGATGGTCCAATCGCAGTAAACTTGTTTACTCAAGCTCTTAATAAAGATGGTATCTTCATCTACCTCAACCTTTACACGGTCTCTAATATACGATTCCGCATCGAAATATTCTTCATCTTGTGAAGCTACTCGGCATTCCCCTTCAATTGTCATTTCATTTCCTGGAACTGACTTCACACGGATAATTCCGTTTGCGACTTTAAAATCAAGGATACTTGCTTCATCAATGACTTGGTGGAAATGATAAGGAACTTTCTTACCATTTTTCGCTTGTGTATAAGGTTTGTTGACTTCTACAGAGTTTATAACAGATTGAACAGTAGCTGCAATCGAATCTGTAAATTTAGCAGCCCATGAAGTAATGCTTCCTGCTGTTCTTCTTGTTTTTTCTTCCCAGTCTGTTTCTTGTACTTTCTTCTTCGCTTTTTGAATGGTTTCTTCCCATTCTTCTTTTTTCTTTGCCTTCATTTTTTCATCAGCTTTTTTCTTTTCATGAAGTAAGCTCTTATATTGATTACTTAATTGCTCCGCTTCTTCTTCTAATCGAACGAGTTCCATTTCTTCATCTACCGTTAACGATTCTAATTGGCTAGCGGTTCTGATTTCGTCGATTCGACGATCAATTTCTTTTGTTCGTTTTAAAATTGTTTGAATGGCTTCGTCTGTTTGATCACTTTCTGCTGAAAACTTAGTGAAAGCACTCGCCACACCTTCCATAATAGAATCCAATTGACTTGTTGTAGGTTGTTCTTTCTCTTCTACTGCCTTGTCTCCCATTTTTTCTAAAAGGACTACCGCTTCTTCTGCTGAAATAATACCTTTATCTACTAGTTCTAAAATTCTATCTTTTTGATTCATCGTTTTCTTCCCCCTTAAATTTAGGTGTTTCTTGATTACATCCTTAGTGTAAAGCAAGTTAAAAATAAAAACATAGGTCCTAAGGTTGATTTTTATCCCGAACTTCTCTAAACCTAAAGTTGTATTCTAAATAAGTCTTCACTCTTTCTTTATCTTGCGCTACTGCTGTTTTGTTGATACACTTTGAATACAGTTTATAGTAGGAGTTGGAAGGAATTTGATAAAGAAAACCGTCACATTAAAATCGCATGAACGACTTGATCGACTCGAGAAAGAGAATATCGATATTATCCAAAGTCGCGAAGTGTTCTCTTTTTCTTTGGATGCAGTCCTTCTAGCGGATTTTGCAACTATCGCAGAGCGTAGAAAAGCGACCATCGTTGACCTTTGCTCAGGTAATGGAGCAGTAGCATTTTTACTCAGTCATAAGACCACTAATCCGATTACCGCTGTCGAAATTCAAGAACAACTCTATGATATGGCGATGCGCACCACTCAACTAAACGGTTTAGAAGACCGCGTTACCTTTATTCATCAGGACATTCGAAATTTAAAAGGCATTATCCCCAAAGATTCGGTCGATTACATCACTTGCAATCCACCTTATTTCAAGGTAAAAGAAACCAATCTGACCAATCTCAAGGAGGCCTATACGATTGCTCGTCATGAAGTGAACTTGCCTCTAGAAGATTTACTTGCGACTATTTCTGGGCTCTTGAAGATGAAAGGAAAAGCCTATCTTGTTCATAGGCCGGATCGATTGAGTGATATCTTAACAGAAGCAAGACAGCACAGATTGGAAGCTAAACGTGTTCAATTTGTATACCCGAAAGAAGGAAAAGAAAGCAATATTGTCCTTATTGAATTAATGAAGGACGGCCTTCCAGGAGGACTCAAGGTGTTGCCACCGATTACAGTTTTTAATGAGCAACAAGAATATACTGAAAAAATCAGAAGTATCCTCTGGGGGGACAAAGCATGAGTCAATTCTTTATGTATGTCCTACTCTGTAAGGATCAAACCTTTTACACCGGCTATACCGTTGATTTAGAAAAAAGAATCGCAACGCATAACGCTGGAAAAGGGGCCAAATATACAAGGATGAGAACCCCCGTCACACTGCTCTATGCTAAAGAATTCGCCACAAAACAAGAAGCGATGAAAGCAGAAGCAGCGTTCAAAAAGTTCTCTCGCCCCAAAAAAGAAATATTTCTACAAACGATGGGGGCAAGTATCACTCGTCCAGTGATTATCTATTTAGAAGGAGACAAGACAGATGAGACAAAAAAGTTATCGGACTGAAGGAATTGGCAAGCTTTTCCTTGTCCCTACTCCCATTGGAAACTTAGAAGACATGACATTCCGCGCTGTGAATACTCTACGCGATGTGGATTTAATTCTAGCCGAAGATACGCGTCATACACAAAAGTTACTTAACCACTTTGAAATTGAAACTCCGCAAAAGAGTTTTCATGAACATAATACGCAGGAACGCATCCCTCAAGTGATTGAGTGGCTCAAAGAGGGAAAAATGATTGCACAAGTGAGCGATGCCGGAACTCCTTCCATCAGTGACCCTGGCTTTGAACTGGTTCAAGCCTGTATCGAAGCTTCTATTCCTGTTATCCCGCTTCCGGGAGCGAACGCTGGGATTACAGCTTTAATTGCCAGTGGACTCGTCCCTCAGCCTTTTTACTTCTATGGATTCTTACCACGAAAGAAAAAAGAAAAAATCGAAGCATTAGAACAGTTACGCACGCATAGCGAAACCGTCATCTTATACGAATCACCGTTTAGACTAAAAGACACGTTTTTAGCTATCCAAAACGTGTACGGGGAAAATCAACCCGTTGTTCTCTGCCGTGAGTTAACCAAAAGTTATGAAGAGTTCATTAGAGGTACTGCTTCTGAACTTGTTCTTTTACTCCAGGAAGAAGAACTGAAAGGAGAATGTTGTATCTTGGTTGGACATAAAAATCCTACTGATGTGGCAACGGCACTATCTGGAAGTGCTAAAGAAAACACTCCCGATGCTTCTCTTTCGATTACTCAACAAGTGGAATGGTTTATGGAGCAGCAACAGTTATCCCAAAAAGAGGCCATCAAAACTGTTGCAAAACACCTAGGTCTCAAAAAACAAGACGTCTATAAGGAAGTTCATTCTCAGTAGAATGCTTCAACAAAAATACCGCCCAAGCACACACATCCTGAAGTGCACCCCAAAAGTTAGACACAAAATC